>NZ_JMCG01000002.1:900000-1195132 GCF_000764325.1 Vibrio navarrensis
CATGGCCACGCGAGTTTCACTCGGGGTCACGTTAAGCAGCAACTCTGCACTCATGTGCGCACCTCAGTTTAAAAATTATAAGAATTCGTGCAGCAGCTGGTCAGTTTCAAACAGAGGGAGTCCTACGACAGCGTGATAGCTGCCCTCAATACGGGTAACAAAACGTCCACCCAAGCCTTGAATTCCATAACTGCCAGCTTTATCGCATGGTTCACCTGACTGCCAGTATTGTTCGATTTCATCGTCTGTCAGGGCTTTAAACCACACCTCCGTCGTTACCACGACCGAGCGCTGTTTGTTGGATGTCACGACAGTCACCGCCGTCATCACCTGATGACGACGATTTGAAAGCTGTTTAAGCATGCGCTTCGCATCGTCAAGATGCTGCGGCTTTTCTAGCACTTGTTCATCACAGACCACGACAGTATCAGAGCCAATCACCACACTCTCAGTGCAGACCAAAGCAAGCCCTGCGAGCGCCTTTTCTTGCGACAAACGCAGTACGTATTCGGCAGGCGATTCATGCTCTGCTTTGGCTTCTGCGATATCTGGCACCACAAGCGAAAAATCATGACCAAGCTGGGACAACAGCTCTTTGCGTCTTGGAGAACCCGACGCGAGCACCAAATGGCTCATGTTCATTACCTTACATGCCAGTGGCGACGTATCCGTCGCATCAATAAAAACACCCATGGCCAAAGTATACAGTTAATTACTGCGGTCCAAAGCGATAATGGATTGAATACCACGTCCTGGATCAAATATTCTCCGCAGAATATCAGCACTTCCAGTGTGGCACTTAAGCCCGCCACCAGCATGGCTTGTTGCCAGAGCGCCATATTGCGGATTAGCAAAAAGTTCAATGCAACCAGATAGATGACGATAGACATCATCATGCCGCGTATGCCCAAGGTCGAGCCGATCAGCAGATCCCATAACAGGCCAAGGATCAGCGCGCTGCCGACATTGACGCGATGCGGCAATGCCAATACCCAGTAGCAGGTGACCAGCAGCAACCACGACGGGCGAAACAGATCCAAACTGCCCGGCCAAGGAATGGTTTGCAGCACCAGCGCGACAAAAAAACTCAGGCCGATCACTATTTGGCTACGTAACACACTATTCGCCATCGCTTACCTCTTGTGTCACTTGCTCACTGTTATTGGCATCCAATACTTTGTGCTGGCGATCTTCATTTGGCCACACCAAAAGCAGATAGCGCAGGCGGTCAAATTCCACCACAGGCTTGGCTTTAATCGCCGCGAACTCACGTCGAGTGTCATGCTCGACCGAGGTAACATGCGCCACAGGGTAGCCTTCAGGGTAAACCCCGCCAAGACCCGAAGTCACCAGCAGATCGTCCACCTGAATATCGGTACTGGTTGGAATGTACTCCAACTGGATCTCATCGATTTCACCATTGCCCGAAGCAATCACGCGAATATCGTTGCGGATCACTTGCACTGGAATGGCGTTTTTCGCGTCAGTGAGCAACAAAACCCGGCTGTTATGCGCCGCCACAAACGTGACTTGCCCGACAATGCCTTTTTCGTTGATCACTGGCTGGCCGACATACACACCGTCGATGCGACCTTTATCAATCACCACTTGATGACGATAAGGAGAAGTGTCCACCGCCATCACTTCCGTGACCATTTTCTTTTCATCGCGCACAAAAGAGGAGCCGAGCAGCTTACGTAAGCGCAGGTTTTCCTCTTTGTATTGATCAAGCAGCAGTAAGTCGCTGCGCAGGCGCAACACTTCACGTCTTAAGTTTTGGTTGCCTTCCAACAGTGACTGTTGGGTATTAAAACGCTCGTACACCCCATCAAACATGGTACGTGGCAAATCCGCCGTGTACTGAATCGGTGCAACTAAGCTATTGAGAAAGTATCGAACACCTGAGAATGCGTCTAAACGGTTGTCTGCAAACATCAAACTGGCGGATGCGATCACCGCAAACAACAGACGCAACTGTAGAGAAGGACCCCTACCAAAGATTGGCTTCATTGTGTTTTAGAACCTTAGGCTTGTCAGCTTGGGCAAGCCGCGCTTACCCAAGCCGTGACCATTATTCTTCTGAAAACAGATCGCCACCGTGCATGTCGATCATTTCGAGCGCTTTACCACCGCCACGCGCCACACAAGTCAGCGGATCGTCCGCAATCACCACAGGAATGCCCGTCTCTTCGGTTAGGAGACGATCAAGATCTTTCAGCAGTGCGCCACCGCCCGTCAAGACCATGCCGTTTTCGGAAATGTCCGAAGCAAGCTCTGGCGGACATTGTTCTAGAGCCACCATCACCGCTGACACAATGCCAGACAGGGGCTCTTGCAGCGCTTCGAGAATTTCATTGGAGTTAAGGCTAAAGCTACGTGGCACACCTTCAGCAAGGTTACGGCCGCGCACTTCGATTTCATGTACTTCATCGCCAGGGTAGGCCGAGCCGATTTCGTGTTTGATTTTTTCTGCCGTCGCTTCGCCAATCAAGCTGCCATAGTTACGACGCACGTAATTGATGATCGCTTCATCAAAACGATCGCCACCGATACGAACGGAAGAAGAGTACACCACGCCGTTAAGCGAGATCACCGCCACTTCTGTCGTACCACCACCGATATCGACCACCATAGAACCAGTAGGTTCAGAGACGCGCAAGCCTGCACCGATCGCCGCCGCCATTGGCTCGTCAATCAGGTAGACTTCACGTGCGCCAGCACCCAGCGCCGATTCACGGATCGCGCGGCGTTCAACTTGGGTGGAGCCACAAGGCACACACACCAAAACACGCGGGCTTGGTTTGAGGATACTGTTGTCGTGCACTTGTTTAATAAAGTGCTGCAGCATTTTTTCAGTAACGTAGAAGTCCGCAATCACGCCATCTTTCATCGGGCGAATCGCAGAAATGTTGCCAGGAGTACGTCCCAACATTTGTTTGGCTGCATAGCCGACCGCAGCCACACTTTTCGCCGAACCAGCACGGTCCTGACGGATTGCAACTACAGACGGTTCGTCAAGAACGATGCCTTGTCCTTTTACGTAAATCAGAGTGTTGGCGGTACCTAAATCGATCGATAGGTCATTGGAAAACATGCCACGAAGTTTCTTAAACATACTCTTCGCTCATCCTGCAAGAAAAATAGAAGATAAAAATTGCCCTAAATGTACCAATGCCTTGCTATCACAGCAAGGCATTGATCCATAAACATGGACTAAAACACGCAATTTCTGACCATACTTTAACGCAGCGTCATCAAACGGCTAAAAAACACCGATTTGTCATCAATTCGATTCTCGCCACCAGATGACTCGGTCACTGCCTCGATACAGCCCAAACTGTACTCGCCCTGATACACTATCTTCAAAGCTGTTGTTGCCATCTTCATCCACACGCAGCCAAGGCAGCAAAGTAGAAAGATCATAACGACTCACTATGGTTCCTGTGTTCCCAGCCCCCGGCGCACTTAAGTCAATATTCGCAACCCCCGAACTGAGCAGCGAAGGAGCCAGTGTCGCTTTCACTTCGGGCGGGGTTGCCGTGCCACTTTTGAGCACGGTAAAGTCAGTCGAGTCGAAAGTAAAATGATTTACCGAGCCTAGATCACTGCAACTATCATCGCTGTTAGTACGAAAGATCCCGCCACTAAAATACTGCGCTTCCACTGTTTGCGAAAGCGGGTTGGTTTCTGGGCCATAAGTGTCGTGAATTAGCAAACGTCCCCAGAGCTGATTCTGACTCTCTGAAGATGGAAAATCATAGCCAATACATCCCGATTCACTGCTTGTTTGATAACACACCCCGTCTAAATCTTTCGTATCATCAATCGAAAGCTGTAAAATCACTCCCTCAGCGATAGGCTCTACCGGTGCGTAAGGCTTGTCATAGCGGATTTGAGCATTCTCAAGCCGAGCAATAAAGTTACTTGCATCAATCACCACACTTCCCGGCCAAGCGAATCCCTCTTGCGGGCTTAATAATCCCGGTGTTTCAGTATCAGTAATATTAAAACCTGAACTTTGCGCTGAAAAATTTCGATAGAGCCAAGGATTACTGTATCGCCACCAGCTACCAATCTTGTAATTCTCCGTCTCACCTTCGCCATTAGCACCCAATTCATCGTAAAATCGCCCTGCTACCGAAATTTCAGGTAACCGATCAAATTTCATTGCCTGCCCCAAATAAGTGAAAGTACTACATGCTTGAGAAAAGCTCGGAATATTACCCTCTAGGTGCAAATAATAGGGAATAAAACGGCCGATAGACCCCGTTGAGCCATCGGCAATTTCCAAGCCGCTGTCAGTCAGGTTTAAGCCTAAATACGTTTTCGGTGCGCTTGCGCTAAAACTAAAGACCCCGACTTCACTAATGCTTTGTGCGGCAGTGCTGACGCCACCGTTGGTTGACAGATGATTATGGCTAGCTCTACCAAGAACTCCTTCACTGTCTGATACAGGAGCAATTAGTGAGTGATCAAGCACGATAGCCGCATGCTGATAATTTTGTGTGACGGGATTATCGGCAAAATTAGAGTCAGCGTCCGACTGCCAAGCCACGCCCCTGATGTCAAGATCAAAACTCTCACCTGCTTTTGCAAACACATCGCAGTTAATATCCTGCGTAGTACAAGCACCAAGATTTGCGCCATTTTTAGCCGTCACCACTAACGCTCTCGGCACTCGTACAAATTGCGCTGAACCATGCATCACTAAATCTTGATCATCATCCGTTGCTTGCAGCTTGGCATTCAGTTCAAGCTGCCCTGCTTCTGGGTAATTTAGCGTAAAGTTTGCCGTTCCTTGTGCGTCAAAATTGAGTACTATTGCCTTTGATGATTCTTCCGAAGTTGCAATATTCGTTGTATTAATACGGGCTTGCGCGGCATTATTAATCTGACCAACACTCGGCGAGACGTAATCACTCCAAAACTTGACCGATTTGGTAACCGAGGCGAAAGTGGGCGTGCATTTTTCGGTAACATTATCTTTTCGTACTGCACTAAGGCTGGCTGGAACAGGTTTATTGGCATAAGCATCAGGCACATCTAAAATAAAACCACTATCTACAAAATTCACTGTGCAGTTACTGGCCAAAAAGGGGCCAGCATTCCCATTGAGGCTGCATAAGGTGTTATTGAAAGATACCGACGTGGGAACTGATCCAGAGACATCAACAGTGATATTGCCTGCGCTATTACGCCTAAGTTGGGTGTTACCAACCCCATTGCTAAATGAGATAGTTGAGCCATTCACCCAACCACCCGTTGCACTAGGTAGAGAATTGGGGGTTAAATAAGCAATAACAGGATCAGTAAATAAGTTATTACAATTTTCATCAGCACACGCCGTCACAGACACATTAGAGGCAGCACAAGTTAAACCTTGCGCAGGCAAAGAGATGCGAAAGTGATTAATTTGCTCACCGACCGGACGAGAATTGAGCGCGCAGACTTCAAAATTATCAATTTCATGGTTATTGGTTGAAGAGCCGGTCGAGCCTGTGATCGACAACAACAGCTCTTGAGGAACCGCACTTTGACCAGATAAATTCAAGATATTAATAGATTCAATTAAGTCGACCCATGACCCACTGCCAACTCGCCTTGATACAGTCACAAAAGACGTACCTGCTTGTGTTGAGTCGATCACAATCCGATAGCGATGCAGCAGATTACCATCATTATCATCGATATCTGGGGACAAACAATCACCGTTGGTATTGATCGTGCCGTTATTACACGTACCTGCCAAATAGTTATAACCGCTATAGCCAGAACCAGATCCTCTCAAAGCAACCGACTGTTTTCTGCGCCCAGGACCATTTCCACCCCCTTCAATGGAGTAGTTCCCGTATTCATCAAGACCAATCCCTAACCATCCCCCAGCAAAACCAGGCTTCTGTTCATTCACTTTGTAGCCGTAACCCAATGGCCCACCAAATGCCCCAACTTGAGGAGTGACAGAAGCGTCTGAAAAAACAATCGCCACCCCATCAGCACCGTTCCCACCATAAGCAAAATAGTCAAACTCGACTTCAACACGGTTATTAGCCGCAGGAAAGATTCGTTGGAAGGTTGAAGCGGTCGCTTGGTTTTGCGCAGCTTCAGTTAAGCGCAAGCGGCTATTATTGCCATTTACGATAACTGTCGAGGGAGTAAACGACCCACTACTGCTAAAGACTCGCCATTGCTGATCAAGCGGCTGACTTTGAAAGTCATCGTTAAAACATTGTAAAGTGGGGCCGCTGCCGCAAGGATGACGTTGTCGATATAACTGGAGGATTTGGGCATTACTCAGCGCTTGAGAAAAAATTTGCACTTCGTCAATAAAACCATCAAACGCACGTCCTGCGAAATTTTGGTCTTGTCCTATTTGTAATGGGCGGTTATTGGTTCGTAAACGACTAGAGATATTATCTGAACTATCTAATTGCCCATTAATAAATATAGCTTGTTGTTGAATGCTTCGATTTAGATCATAGCGAATAGTAATATGTGACCATTTATCTTTAGGTATAGGTTTCGTTGATGTTAATACATGATAGCCAGCACCTTGTATTTCCCAATACCAAAACACTCGCCCAGAACTATCCAAATGAAATTCATAGTTGCCATCTTTCGAGACGATACTCATCAAGTCATTACCTGTAGGATAATCATTTGGGTGAATCCATGCAGATACGGTTAACGTTTCTTCTAAATTGAATAATTGAGAGTGTGGCACCTCTAAATATTGGTTCGACGATTTATTAAATACCCCATAACCACACGTTCCAAGGTTATTTAATGTTGGCAGTGCTGGCGTGGCAATCGCGGTCACCGCGCCATTCACCGTGCGACCATGTAAACCATTGCCGGAAACATCGAGTACCTCACTCGCACTACCATCCCAGACTTGCTCTTCTAAATGATAGAGAGCAACAGCACTTGGTAACACACTTGCTCCACACGCATTCGCTGGCACCGTGTTGTAAAGGCAATTTCCCTCAACAACGCTCCCGCCATTAATGTTCACAATCCCCCAGTTAGGCTGTCCTGCGGTAACATCGCCTAATACATATGAACCATTGTTTAATGTCACTTGATTGTTGGTACTAGTAAGGTTTCCGGTGACGGAGGTGTTGTCAATCACGACGTTACCATTCGCACTGACACTACCAACAACATTGGCGTCGTTCATCGTCACACTATTATTTGGTGTGGTGATATTTCCCGACACATCCGATCTAGTAACAATAATATCGCCATTGGCGGTTAAACTCCCCGTAATAGTCGAGTCGGTAACCGTCAAAGCGTTATTTGGTGTTGTGATATTTCCCGACACATCTGATCTAGTAACAATTATATCGCCATTGGCGGTTAAGCTCCCCGTAATGGTGGAGTCGGTAATCGTCAAAGCGTTATTTGGTGTTTCAATACTTCCACTGACAGAAGAGCCATCAACTAAAATATTGCCAATCGCGAATACAGCACCTTGAACATTGGTGTTTTCAAGTCTAATACCATGATTATTGGAACGAACATCGCCGCTCACACTTCCGCCTTGAATGGCAATAGCCCCTCCAGTGGTCACTGCGCCTTGTATATCGACATTGTTTAACGTGACTGGCGTATTAGCAGCTTGATAGTTGCCAAAAAGTCGATTGCCATTCCCTTGCCAAGTTGTTGAACCATAAGAAGAAACTAAATCCACAACCGTCGTGGCCGAGCCAATCGTATTACTGCCCGCTAGGCTAAAACCCGCATCCGCCGATAAGATCGCTTGTGAGGTAGCCGTGATGTTATCTCCAGACGAGAGGGAGACAGAGCCATTAGCGCAGTGATAAGTACGTATGCCACCTGCGACAGTTTGCTGCCAATTGTTGCTGCTACACGTGGGTAAATCAGCATTGGTAGCGCTTGAGGAAAGCTGATAATCTCTGGCAACGGAAGGAAAGGAAGCCAGTAAAACCAGCAAAGCAAAGGCAATTCTACCCATCATCTCTCACCCCAACTTCAATCTTTCGTTGTAACATCCAATCTCCGGCCTGACATCGCCCTGTAGCGGTCAATTGAAATACGTTTCGTCCATCATCCATTGCGCCGATCTCAGCGCAGCTCACCTTCGCCTCGCAGTTGGTTAAGCCATCGCCACTGAAACTATAGCTCTGCTCTGCGTTGAGGTGGCAACTCCCTTGCGTGGTCGATTGATAAAATTGACTGATTTCGATCTCCGCCGCTGAACGTGCTGCCATTTCAGCTCGGGTGCCAAGCACCATAGAAACCAGTTGCTGGCTATTACGTTGCTGGTTACGGTTGGCCACTGCGGCAACAAAACCGACCACGACGATAATAAAGATCACCAAAACCAGACCACTGCCGCGTTGGCTACGGCGTGTTGTAGATAAGTGCATTATGAACAAACTCCACCTTTTCACCGCGATCTTCAAAGGTTAATTCAATTTTAATTAAACCGTTGCGCTGCAGCTCAGGCTTTGCCACCTCAAAGCTGGCTTGGCTTAGGTTTTCTGCCATTAAGACTCCCGTACCGAGCTCGCTGGAAACCAGATCCTCGCGATCCAGCCCATAATCAGCATAACGAGAGATGCGGTTGTTTTCATAACAAAAAGCCACCGGAGTACGATAAAAATAGATGCGCCGAGCAGGCGATTGGCGTTCAAAGCTCGTTGGCTGAGTCAAGGTGACATTAACCATAGTACGATCGTTGGGCGAGGTAAAATCGACATCACTGTAAACCTGCGCGGTTTGCGCCGCACTTGAGACCGCTTGACGCAATGCTTCACCATCAAGCGGATAGACAACCAATCGCTCGTCCGCCGCAAGGCTTTTTTCTATTGGCAAAAGGCGAATCGTCCTAGACGGCGCCAAAGAAGAAGGCAAGCTGCTGTAAATTGCACTGTTGGTAATGGGTAAAAACTCAATGCAGCCGTTGTCAACCCGCACACTGTTAGGTACGGCTTCACGCAGCTCACGACTAAGGCGTTCGGTGACAAAACGCCCTTGTTGAATCAGCGCTTCACGCGCGCTGCTATCGACATAAATGCTTAATCCTTGACGAATGACCGAGCCGAGAAACAGCCCGACCACCGCCAGCAAGATAATGGAAATCACCATTTCGATCAGGGTAAAACCACGTTGCATCAGTAGTTCCCCCGAATGGCGGCAAACGGATAGCGATTGCCCTGCGGGTCAATAATCACCACCGCAATGCGTTTATAGTGAGTGGCGGTGACGGCCGCTTGGGCAGAAAAAGAGCCGCCATTGTCCTGCACATAAAATACGCTCACTGCTGCCTGATAGCGGCGGTATTCATTGGCTCGGTCTTCTCCCAACACATCGACTACCGAGCCACTTAAACCATGAAAATCATCCACATCGTTGTACAAGGTTCGGTCGTTTTCTCCAGCCGCAGTGTCTGGCCCAAGTGAGGTGGGATCAGTGCACACAGTGCGGCCGGTGATCGCGACTAACACGCACTCCGGCAGGCCGCCATTGGGGCCCGAGTTGTGATCAAATTGTCGGCCAATGATTTCATCGAGCACCGCGCGGCCGAGATCGGCGGCTTTGACCGCTAAAGCTTGTTCAGCGCTCTGCTGCGAGCGCGGATAGAGCGCCGCCGTCAGGCTGGTGATGGCAATGGCAATCAAGGTGATCACAATGATCATTTCTACTAGGGTAAAACCGCCACCTCGTTTAACAGCCATAAATATACCCTTGCTTATTAATGCAAATTTGTCGCGTTTCGCCGTTTTGTGTGTTGCTTAAAGTGACGGTGCAGATAGCACTTTGGCACTGCGCCGCACGGCCAAGCGCATCAAAGTCGAGGTAATTATTGCCTGCATCATTGCTTAAACTGAGCGAAACATCGCTATCGGCGGCATTCACCACACTGGCGTCGTTGGCATCAAATTGGCTGTTATCACAAGCGCCCGTCAGTTGCAAAGGGGAGACTTGCTTCGCTTCAGTGGCGCTGAGTAGCCAGCGATTGCAATAACCGCTGCGCTGCATGGCGCGACTTTGCACTAAACGCAGCGAGGCAAGCAGTTCACTTTGTGTGGTGATAGTAGAAAAAGAAGCAGGGCCAGAAAAACGGCTGGCAGCGCAAACCGAGATGATGCCGAGCAGCAGAATCACCACAATCAGTTCGACTAGAGTAAAGCCATTGGGTTTATTCATTTGCTTACACATAGGGTTATCGCGATTAGGGCAGAAAATAAAGCGAGCCAGATAAATGCTCGCCTTGATTACTATACAGCCGTCTCATCGGTAAAAGCAGAACGCTAATCGCTTCTATTTATTTGCAACTTGTAAGCGAAATGGTTGGTTCCGAAAAAGACACTGCTGGTGTAACTTCATACTTTACAAAGCACTTACTAGTATCACCATTTCCAGACTTGAATGTGTACGATATAGCATTGGCCGTATTTGAACCGGATACAATCTCCCAGTCACTATTTAAACCATTAACAACTTTAGTAATACCGTCAGTACTTGCTGCAGGATATCCCCATACTAGACTGACTGCACCAGAAACTCCGTCAATAGTAATCGAAGATGAAGATACCGACTCTTTTCCAGATATAGCTGAGCGGCCATATACAATTCCTGCGGCACCTTGCATTGCGCCTTTTAACCCTTGCAGAGAAGCATCGCGCGCGTCGCCCTGAAGATTCAGAAAACGAGGCGCTGCAGTGACTGCAAGGATACCCAAAATAACTATTACCACCACCAATTCGATTAGGGTGAAACCGCCTTGTCTTTTCATAGTGTTCTCTCTCTATGTTCAATCATCAACGCAGGATTACTGCAACGTTACGGTCACACGACCATTTTTCACTTCATATTCAAACTGATGAGCGGTGTTGCCATCCAGCTGAATATAGGTACATTTGGCATCGGTATTGTTGGCCGATGCCGAATACTTAAAACCGCTGTCACTGCTGGTACTTGAGCCAGCGATGCCCACTTTCGGTGGGTTTTGCAACAGATTATCCATTAAGTCTACACACATTTGGTCGGTTAGCGCACTCGGGTAGCTTGAGGCATCGCCCGCTAATCCCCACGGGTAGCCATCGCGAAAGCCGGTGTCATTGCCCGAGGCATCTTTACTGCGCGTTAACCAGAAGTCTACTCCGTCGTAATTGACGTTGTTTTGATCCTGACCACCTATCGTAACAGAAGGGCGCGCCAGCGCTTCCCATTGCGCACGTGCAGAGAGTACGCCGGTGGCAAAACCGCCCGCTACGCCTTCCACACTGGCTTTTTTCGCTGCATCGGTGACATCAAGAAAACGCGGTAAAGCGGCTACCGCCAGCAAACCGACCACAACGATCACCACCACCAATTCAACTAAAGAAAAACCGCTTTGTTTCTGCTTCTGTTTCATAACAAACCTTCTATTAACTGCTTACTCATTATACCCACTTCTGCAAGAGGATACACAGCAAGGCGTCAAAAAAACTCACTCTGACAAAATATCGGCGCTGATTTTTTGTATTTTATCTTTTTGATAAACCACAATTATCTGCTTAAAGCCATAATCAAACTCACATTGATAAGCTTGATTTATCCATCGCTCGCGCACAGATTGCAGTGACGAATCTAAAATCTTGCCATCCGGATAATGCAATACCAGCCAGCGCTGACAGGCAAACTGCTCCTGCTCATCAACTAAAGGCACCCAACCGTAGCGCGTGAGTGGAACGGCTTGCCCCTCCACCACAATCTGCGCGGGCCTTCCCCGTAAAATCCATTCCTGCTTATACTGATTGGCTACTTCCAGCATGCGCCGCGCCGCCAGTTCTGTTGCGGCCTTGTACGCTTCCAACTCAACGGGCTGCCATACGCGAGCAAAGACGGCCACGATGCTCGCAACAATCGACATCCACATCACAAACAACATCAATTGTTTAAACACGGCTAACCCTTAATCGCATCGAGCATTCCCCACATCGGCAGGAAGATGCCCAGCGCCAACACCAGCACCATCGAAGCGACCACCACCAGTAAAATCGGTTCGATGCGCGCCGTGAGAGTTTTGAGATCGTAATCCACTTCGCGATCATAAAAGTCCGCCACTTCGAGCAGCAGCTCATCAATTCGCCCGGTCTCTTCACCGACCGAGATCATCTGGATCACCAACGGGGTAAAAATGCCGCTGTTGATCGCCGTGGCGGAGATAGCGCTGCCCGCCTCGATCGCCGCTTTCATTTCCAAAATACGCAGTTCGAGAAAGCGGTTACCGATCGCTTCCGCAGAGAGTGCCAGCGACTGGTTAAGCGGCACGCCCGCTTTTAGCATCAGCGCAAAGGTGCGCGAAAAACGCGACAACTGCGCCCGATTTACCACGCCGCCGACCACGGGCAATTTCAAGCGCCACTTGTCCCAGCGCTCTCTGCCGTTACTGGTGCCGACCCAAGCGCGAAAGGCAAACACTAAACCGACAATGCCGCCGAGCAGCAGCATCCAGTAGTTAACAAAAAACTCCGACATGCCAATCAAAATGCGCGTTGGTAACGGCAAGTCAACGCCAAAGCGGCTAAACATCGAGGCAAACTGCGGGATCACTTTGACGTTAAGCACAAACATCGCCACCAAGATAAAGCTGATCACAAACGTCGGGTAACGCATCGCGGTTTTGATCCGTTTGCGCGTTTCCAGATCTTGCTCATAGTAAGTGGCCAGTTGCTGCAACGCTTGATCTAGCCGACCGGTATTCTCGCCAACGTTGATCATCGAAACAAACAGCGGGCTAAACACCTTACTGTGCATCTGCATCGCCGCCGACAAACTGCGTCCGTTGGTCAGCTCTGTCACCACCTCTTCCAGTGCCGCTTTGAGCTGTTTGTTTTCGCAGTTTTGCACCAGACCGCGCATTGAGCGCAGCAAAGGCACCCCCGCTTTGGTAAGACTAAACAGTTGGCGACAAAACAGCACCAAAATTTCCAGTGGAATGGCGGGCGTCAGCAAGCCGCGCAAATCAAACTGGCTGCCGCCTGCACTTTTGCCTTGGCGAATCTCAATCGGGATAATGCCACGGCTCATCAGTTGCTCGGCCGCCGCCTCAGAGGTGACCGCATCAATCTGTCCGCTGGTTTTGTTGCCGTCTAGGGTGCGCCCTTGATACCGAAATGTCGCCATAATTTCCCTTAAAGCAGAATCGCGTCAGCGTGGCCGGAGGTATCCCCTTCGCCCAGCGTCATCACTTCATCCAGGCTGACCACCCCTTGCAGCGCCAGCTCCATCGCCGACGCCAACAACGGTTTGTAGCTTTCGCTGCGTCTCGCCGCCTCGGCAAAACCAACCGCATCATTGGCGCGCAGTGCGTCCATCATGCTGTGATCGAGCTCCAACATTTCAAACACACCGATACGGCCACGATAACCGGTGAGATTGCAGTTCTGGCAACCTCGCCCTTTGACAAAGTGCGCTTCGGTCTGATTGGGAAAGCGCTGACTCAGCCACGCTTGGCGTGCCTCATCGACGCTGTCTTCGGTTTTGCAATCGGGGCAGATGCGCCGCACCAAACGCTGCGCGACCACAGCACGCACCGCACTGGCGACCAGATAACCCGGCGCGCCCATGTCTATCATGCGTAGCGCGCTATCTACCGCATCATTGGTGTGCAGGGTACTAAGCACTAAGTGACCTGTCAGGGCCGCGCGCAGGCCAATCTCGACCGTCTCCTGATCACGCATCTCACCAATCAAGATGATGTCTGGATCTTGGCGCAAGAAGGTGCGCAGCACGGTAGAAAAGTCGAGATCGATCTTCGGGTTGATCTGCACTTGGTTCACCCGCGACAGGCGATATTCAACCGGATCTTCGGCGGTAATGATCTTTTTGCCCGGCTGATTGAGCTCGGTAAGCGCGCCATACAAGGTAGTGGTTTTTCCCGAACCCGTTGGCCCGGTCACCAAGATCATGCCATGCGGGCGTTTTAACTGGCGGCGCAATCTCAGCAGAAGATCCTCCGGTAAACCGGACTCTTCCAGCTTGCGCACTCCGCTCGACTGATTGAGCAAACGCATGACCACCGATTCGCCGTATTGCACTGGCATGGTGGAGAGACGCACGTCGACCGACTGCCCTTTAGCGCGAATGTTAAAGCGCCCATCTTGTGGCAGGCGCTTTTCTGAAATATCCAGATTGGCCATCAACTTAAGGCGCAGTACCAACGCAGGCGCAATGTTGACTTCGTTGAGTAAGGTTTCATGCAAGATGCCATCGATGCGCTGACGCAAACGCAGTACATTGGCATCCGGCTCAATATGAATGTCAGACGCGGCGACCTGAATCGCATCTTCAAACATGGAGTTGATCAGCTTCACCACCGTCACTTCGTCGCTGTCATCGTCTTCGAGGCTGTAATCAAAGCTGTCGTTGCTTTGGTGCTCGGCCTGAAGCTGTTCGGCGAAAGTGGCGATCTCTTTGGTGCGGCGATAATAGCGGTCAAAGCTTTCCACCAGTTGCCGCTCAGGCGCGATGACAAACTCTAACCCGTACTGACCGAGCTGACCAAGCAGTGCTTCCTGCGCAATCAGATCGGCGGGATCACTCATCGCCACGCGTAAGGTATCACCTTGCTGGCCGATGACTAACGCACGCAGACGGCGAGCATGCACCTCGGGCAGCAGTTGCACCGCATCAATGTCCACCATGGCGCGGCTTAAATCGATCAACGGCAGATTGAGCTGTTGAGAGAGAAACGCCAGCATTTGCTGTTCGGTGAGAAAGCCGAGATCAATAAGCGTATCGCCAAGCTTGCGGCCACTGTTGCCTTGCACGCTCAACGCCTGATTGAGCTGGGTTTCGTTGATGATCCCCTCTTCAACCAGCAGATCTCCCAGCCGTTTTCTTAAACGGACTTTCATTGCACACTCTCCAACTCTTGCAATACTTTGAGGCGTTCGTGAATAAAGCGCTGCGACTGACTGGAAATGCCCATTTTTTGCAGTGCTGTTTGGTAAGAGACTTCGGCATCTTTTAGCTGCAAGGCGCGCTCTTGCTGTATTGCCACCCCTAGCCACCAGCGCGCATTGTCGCTGTCTAGCTGGATCAGTTGCTGATAGCTTTCTAGGGCAATCTCATCTTTTTTCAGTTTTTGCGCCAGCGCAGCGCGCATCGCCAAATAGTCTTTGCTCGGTGCAGCGCTTAGTGCCAACAAAGGGCTAAGCGCAGCGTCGTCTTGATCGGCTTTGAGTAACATTTTCGCCAACGCCAAACGCAGCGTTTCGCCTTCCGGGTTAAGGTTGATGCCAGTTTGCAATAGCTCATACGCTTTGCGGTTATCCCCCTTACCAAAATAGAGCGTCGCTAATTTTTGCCGCGTCATTTCATCGTTAGCGGTGTAGCGCAGCGCTTCGTTGTAGGACGACAACGCAGTTTGCAGATCGCCCGCATCGAGCGCTTTTTCCGCGCGGCTGACCGACTTTTCCGCCAGTTGTGCAGGTGTCAGCTCCACTTGCTCAATCACCATAGTGGCGCTCGGTGCTACGGGGTCGCTTGCGTTGTTGCTCTTTGCTCTCGTCGCTTGCGGCTTTTCTGCCGCCGTCGCTGCCATAGCGGCGGGCTTAGTAGTTGTGCTTTTCTCTTGCACAACCGGGCGAGTAGGCAGAGCGCGCTTTTCGTCTGCCTGCTTATGTGCGCTCATATTTTTTTGTTGTTCTGGCTTTTTCTGCGCAGTGGCAACGGAGAAGAGAGGCTCCGCTGGCGTGAGTAACTCGGCTGTCGGCGTTTTTAATGTCGGAGATAGAATCGCTGCGGCTTGAAGCGGCGCTACGTTTGGCGCGCTAACGGCCATAGTGGTTGTCGGCGCTTCTTGCATCGACGTCGACTGCGTGACTGCCCAGCCGCCCACGGCAAGACTTAAGCTAAACCCGACCACGATCCAGAGAAAAGGCTTGCTGGAAGGCAGACTCGGAATCTCCGCCCGTTGCAATTGAGCTGTTGTTTGTTTTTTACTCGCCAGATCGGCCAGCGCTTGGTTAATTTCGCTCAATTATGACTCCATCCCCACCAAATCGGGGTCGTAAACATCGGTTTGCAGGCATCAAAGGTGTCCTGCATCGCCAGATAGAGATGACGGTTTGTCACCACCGCACTTTGCTGCTGATAGGCCAGCAATAACGCTTTGTGGCAAAGTTGATTCATCAGCCTCGGGATCCCTTTTGCGCTGCGCCACAGCGCTTTTTTCTGCTCCAGAGTCAGCAAGTCACTCTTGCCACCGGCTTTACTCAGCCGATTATCAAGATACGCCACCCCTTCAGCCACCGTGAGCGGACGCAAAGTACAATTGAAGGTGATGCGTTGTCGCAGTTGTCTGAGCTCGCGCTGCGCCATGCGCTCATCCAGCTCTGGCTGACCAAACAGGACAATCTGCAACAGTTTGTCTTGCTCGGTTTCCAAATTGCCAAACAGGCGCAGTGTTTCCAGCGCCTCTAATGGCAGCGCCTGCGCTTCATCAAGCAAGAGCACCGTCGGCTTGTGCTCGCGCTTGGCGGCAATTAACGCCTGCTGAATACGTGGCACTACATCGATACTCTCCACTGAGCTTAATCCGAGCTCTCGTGCCACCGCCATTTGCAGTTCGCTGCCAGAAAGCACCGGAGTGGGCAAATAGACCAGTTGCGTGTGCTCGCTTAGCTGTTCAATCAGCATGCGGCACAGCATGGTTTTCCCTGTGCCCACTTCACCGGTAACTTTGATCACCCCTTCGCCCATCTCCAGCGCCGCGAGCACGGTTTGAATCGCCTCGTAGTGAGGTGCCAAGCCTAAAAACAGGTCGGTATTGGGCGTTAACGAAAACGGCGCAAAGTGAAAACCAAAGTGTTGCCAATACATGTTTTTTCCGCAGTTATTCTGGGAACCATTCTTGCAGCAGATCGCGCGAACGCTCTAGCTCTTTCTGCCACGTGTTGACACCAACCACCGTTGGTTTAAGCAAAATCACCAGCTCGGTTTTTTGTGTCAGCTTGTTGGTATTGCGAAACAGATGCCCCAAGGCAGGAATATCGCCTAAGAAGGGCACTTTCGATACCCGATCTATGGTGTTCGATTTCATCAAGCCACCAATCACCACTACATCCCCATCGCGCGCGCGGATCACTGAGTCCGATTCACGAATAGAGCTTTTAGCAAGTGGTAATGAAACATTGGCAAAGCCACCACCCAAGTTGAGGTTTTTGACATCGGTTTCGACTTCGATTACCGCCGGGTGGACATGCAAGAAAACATTGCCGTTATCATCAATTTGCGGCGTAACATCGAGAGAAATGCCGGAGAAAAACGGGGTTAACGTGACTTCTGGTGCAACATTAGCGCTGTCGCCGGAACCCGCAACGCTCGACATTGCCGTCACATAGTACTCATCGCTGCCGACTTTAATCACCGCTTTTTGATTGTTTGCCGCCGTCACTCTCGGGCTAGACAAGACGTTAAGATCGCCTTGAGTCGACATAAAACTGAGCACCGCTTCAAAACTACCACCGGAGACCACCATATTGCTTTGACCACCGAGCAATGAACCGATTGCATTTAAGCCGGGCAGTGTCTCCGTTAATATGTTGCCGCTACCATCTTTAGAAATTGAGCCTGAACTGATTTGATATTGTGTACCAGATGAGGTAAACATCCTCGACCAGTTGATCCCTTGCTGATAGCCATCACTTAGGGTCACTTCCAAAATTTTTGTCTCTAAAATCACTTGGCGCTGCATACGCTGCTGGGAGACGCCCAAAAACTGACGCACTTCGCGAATCTCGTCTGGGTAGGCACGCACGGTGATCACGCTGGCTTGTGGCGTCACCACCACACTTTGCCCATCGCCAGAACCAATCAGGCGGCTAACCGCTTGCTGCAATAAGGGCCAGAAATTACTTTCGGTAAGCGTTTCGATCCGTGTGCCGCCATTGCTTGACGTCGAGACTTGCGAAGAGCTGCTTGAATTAGAGCCATCCTCAGAGCGCTTACTTGAACTCTCACTATTTCGGTTAGCTCCGCCGCTAGACTCATTGGATGTAATCGACCCCGTAACAATACTGGTCAGCGAGCGGCCAGAGCGTTGAAACTGGATATAGTCAACTGGGATCGTCACGGTGCGCAGCCCCGCCGGATAAACTTGGATCACTTTGCCCGTTTTGGCCACATCGTAACCGTACATGTCTTGCACTACGGATAAGATGTCATCAAGAGTCACATCACTGACATTAAGAGTAATGCGGCCAGCCACGTTAGGATGGACAGCAACACTAAATTCGGTCCCTTTCACCAGGGAGGCAAAAAATGCACGCGCTTCGACTTGGTTGGCTTGAATGCGAAAGCGCTTCAGCGTTTTGTCGCTATCATCGAAACCGTCATTGCCCAGTTCCGGCATCAGATCGTCTTGCACCGACGCGGGCAGCTCATCGAGCGCGCGGCTGTTGCTTTCATTGATCGATTGATTCAAGGTCTGCTTAATCTCAACGGGATCGCGATGCCCCATGGCGCAACCGAGCAAAGAGGCTGAGATGACTCCAACTACAATCTTTCGCATCATTTGATTCAACCTTAATTATTGTTTTACATCTAAATTAAACAGTTCAAGCTGCCATTGGCGCGTACCTTGCGCTAACGTCACTGCCTCAGGAGTCACTTTCTGCACGCGAAAACCGCGCAGCACATCACCGCGGGCAACGACTTGGTCATCTATCACCGCCACGCAGTCGCGCTCACTTTCACACACGATACTCTGCAATAGAGGCAAACTGACCGCTCTGCTGGTCGATTTAGCTTGCACAGGAGCAGGTGCCATCCACGACAGCGGCGCCGTCGGGTCTTGCGCGGCCCAACTTGGCAGCGTTAGCAAGCACAGCCACAACATCGCCACTCTAACCACCGATAAACTCCTGTCTCGTGCCCAAGGTATACACTTGCAGTATCAATCGCGCCTGCGGATAGTTTTCTACCTTGTAATGGAAACTGCGCCAATAATAGTTCACCGGTAGGCTCTCCAGTTGATTGAGATAATTGACCACCGCAAAGTAGCTGCCAGTCAGCTCAAGGCGTACGGGATGGACATAGTAGCCCGAGTAGGCCGAGGTTTGCGCATCGCCGCCAATCGGCTCTGCGGTTAACGACTCCAGCGAGACCAATTTGATGCCGCTACTGGTGTCGAGCACGCTTTCCAAAAGGGCTGCCATCTGGCTTGGCGAGATCAAATTGCTCACCATCTCTGAAAGCTGCATGTCGAGCTCTTGGCTTCTTTGCATTAGGTTCTTAAGTTCAATATCGACCTCTTGGTTGGGATCTTTATTTAGCTTAGCCTGAATCACCAACAGCTCGCCTTCATTGCGCTGGTTATTCAATACCAGTGTCGATAACTGCGTTTTTTGCGCTTCCAACGCCTTCCACAAAGGTTCAAGCAGCAGTGTCGAGACACTAAGCACGATCACCACCAAACCACACAGGGCAATCAAGCCTTTTTCTCGGCGGCTCAATGCGATGAACTTGTCGTTAAGCCCTTTCCACCACGAATTCATTATTTACCCTCTGCGCGAGTTCTGAGTTCAAAGGTAATCACGTCCTGTTCATTGCGGCCTAAACGAACTTTTTCAAAGTTACGGCCAACCAAGCTCACTTCCTGCTTAAACTGGTTTACCCAGTTAGGTACCACGTTGGCACTGCGAGCCAGCCCTTTTAAATCGAGTCGATCATGCGTGATGTAGATGTCGCTCAGAGAGATGTCATTTCTGCCTAGCTTGGCCAGCGCTTGCATGATCTCGGAATACCCGCCTTGGCGAGATTGATCATAATTACCCACCGCCGCCAATGAGGCTTGCATGGCCTGAATTTGTTGCTTTAAGCGCTCCACTGCGGCGAGCTTTTCCGCAGCAGGTTTATGCGCGGCCAGTTTTGCCTGCTGCGCGGCTAACTGCTGCTTAAATTGTTGTGCTTGTGCTTGTGCAACGGCTAACTCTTGAGCGAGCTGCGCTTGCTGCCAGCGCGCCAATCCGTACATCCCCCCAAGAACAAGCGCAGCGAGAAGCCAAGAGGCAAGCATCGTGATGAGATTAAAGCGAGCTCGCTTTGGCTTGAGATGTTCTGGGTAAAGATTAACCGAGGGCAATCCAAGTGAACGTGCCGTATTGACTACGATTTGTCCGCATTGCAGTGCTGGCGATGCGAGCACAGACGTAGTCGCAGTAAGACGCTCACTCAGTGCGGCCACCAGCGCATTTTGATCTTCATCGTCACAGCAGATTTTCAGTTGATTGAGCGTCACCCCTTTCAATTGTGATGAGAGGTAATCCATCGAACGCTGCAACTCCAGCGCCAGTCCATCAAGTTGCAAGGCACTGGCGGATTCCCCCGTCAGTGGTGGATAGACAGAGCGGATGGTGCGCTGAAAAGTGGGGGTGAAATCAACAAACGCGCCGAGTTTAAACTGCCCTTTATGGCTGCGTTGCAGCAAAATGAAGTTCGCCAAATCGCCCGCACTGTGCGGCCACACTTCATCTTCAGGAATAATGGCGTCCAATTCGCATTGATTGCGCAGCAGCACGTCGATAATTTTATCGACTACTTTTTTGGCCAATACGTAGACTTGGATCTTGTTGTCACCAGGCAACAAGCGCCCATCGGCGACAATATCGCTCACCCGCTCAGAGATGAGATCTTTGACGAGAAAAGGCAGCGCCGCAGGCCATTCGCTACGCGGTATCGCGGGCTTATCTAACTGGAAGATTTGGTAATGATGGCTGGCCAGAACGATAGAAACTCGCTGCCCTGGCGTGGCTTTCAGTTGTAAAATATGCGCTAGGCTTTTTTCCCAGCTACTACTGATAGGCTCAACGTGTGCGGGTTGGTCGTGTTGCGCGCTCGAGGCAAAATAGACCGCATCGGGCTGCAATAAGGCAACATGATGATGTCCTTGCTGAGATTGACCTTTCAGCTTCGCTAACAACGCCTGCACATTCATTTAGGGTTCCACTTATTTCCGTCGCCAGCGATTACGTCTCCCTGGCTTGATCTGTTTTTCTTCGTTTTGCACTGGCGGCGGCAACAGTTGCGATTCTTGGCTAAAGTAGCGCCCCTGACCACCGTGAATGCCCAACTCCACTAAGGTATCCCACTCTTGCTGGGTCTCCACACCGACCGCTATCACTCGTACCTTTGTGCCTTCGCCAGCGCCCAGCATACTACGCACAAACAGTTGATTCTCATGTCGCTTTTCGATGTTTTTTGCCAAACTTCGATGCAGTTTTAAATAATCTACGTGCAGATCTTTCAGATAATGGGTACTGACGATGGTTCTGCCAGCTTGCCCGACCACCAGCTGACAACCTAAGCCTTTAAGCATTTTCGCCACTGGTCGCATATAGTCGAGGTGTCGCACCAGATGACTTTCAACAAACTCAAAGCTTAATAAAGCACGCTTTTCACTGGTTAACTGTAGCAGTTCATCACGGAACCATTTGAAATGGCGGCGGTTTGCAAACGGAGTGACATTCACATTCAGAGAAAGAGGCACGCTCTGCTGAGTGGAACGTAAAAAACCAAATGCTTTACTTAATACCGCCCTATCCATTTGGCTTTCAAACCCGACTTGCTTGAGCGCCGACATGTACCTCGACGCTTTCACAATCCCATTTTCCGGATCGTGAATTCGGCACGTTAATTCAGTATGTAGTAAATCCAACTGATTGTTATTTAATAGATAAGCGGGTTGTCCAAAGAGTAACACACTTTCAGCATGCAGTGTTGTCTCAAAAATGGTACGCCATTTCACGCTACCGCGGATCTCATCGATCTGGTTCCACTTTTTAAAGCGGCTCCAATTGTTATTGTTCTGCAGTTGCGCACTGCGCAGCGCGGTTTCCGCTTCATCCATGATCTGATTGTGGCGCTCCCCTTCCTGATACATGGTGATGCCAATATGGCACCAATTCTCTTTATCGAGGGGGTACGGCGGGTGTAATTTCTCCAGTTGACGAATGCACTGTGAAGCGAGATTGGCCACATCTTTGGCACTTTGATGGGGAATAAAGAGCGCAAAATCGGCGTTGTAATAGCGAGAAAAGACCACGTCTGGATAACGTTGCACAAGGTTGGACAGCAAACTACCCACTTCGACAATAAACTCATCAGCGATCAGTTTGTCATTCTCTTCCAATACGCTTTTCCAATCGGCAATGCGTACCAGCACCACGCCACCTTGCGCGCCGCTCTCTTGTAACGCCGACTCTAATTTGTTGTCGAACAACACGCGATTGGCTGTGCCTGTCAGCTTATCAAGAAAAGTCTGTGTACGAATAAAAGTATCAAAGCGGCTGCGCTCTTGGCGGGCATCTTGCAGCTCTTCAATTAAACGATCCAACGCTTCACTGGCCGTGTAGGGCCACTCTTGCTCGTCACCTTTGGCAAACTGTTCGACCCTTCCGGCTAAAATCATTCGTCCACGCTCTTCCAATAATTCCGAGCCATACAACTGCGCTTTTAACCATTTCAGGCCGCGCATTAAGCAGAAGATGATTAACCCGACCGCTAGGGTAATTGACCAAAACGCTTGCAGCGAGTAACCAAACCCGACGTAAGGGGGCACCGCTTTGAATTCGACGTGATAACCGGGATTGCGTTCCAACTGGTATCGCTGTTGATAAAGGCGGTTGGGGTCAATTTGTGGTGAGGTGTCTTTGAAACGGTAAACCACGCCGGAATCGGTGGAGAGCTTCATTTCGACGATGTTAGATGCTTGCAGCATCTTGGGCATCCAGCGCTGCATGGAATAGGCGGCATCCGGATCTTCCATCTCCTTGTCCAGCACTTCGACAATGCCAGCCAAATAGTGGTTGAGATACTCCTGCCCAAGCCGTTTAAACGACAACGTGCCGCCGACAAAAAGAATGAACATGGCGCTGATCACGATGACAGTGACGAAAGCCACGAGGCGAGTACTGAGCTTGAGAGTTGGGGTATACCTCATGAATACCGAATTCCTTTTCCATTCATCATATACCGTATTGATCTATATATACTTGATAAGAGAATGGTTAACAATCTAATGACTTAAGATGTGAGAAGTGTCATTGAAAAAGCCGCGGGACCGCGGCTTTTGGTAGATCTCAGGTAACCGTTAAAAAGGAAGACTTACGACTATTAAGACGTAAAGCTCGTTCGTTCGTTACACAAGCCCGCAATTACTACGCTTTCATCAACATACATGCTGTTGGAATCGTTCATATCATCGAATTCCTTCATTTTATGTAAACTCCAGCGCTATATGAGTAAATGTCTTTACATTTTAAGCATAACCACAGCATCACGCTAGTGTACAATATAACGCTCACATTTAAACAGCAAAGACTTATGTTAACCACCTTTAAAAGTGGAGATTCGACTTAACCTTATTCCAATTTTAGCTTTTTAGTTAATTAAATCCATACGTCGTATCTTTAAACCAATCCCCTTCGTCAATGAGAACAACTGGTGGCTGATATTTGGTTAAGCCTGCAATGAGGTAAGACACATCTATTGATGTGCTTGCAGTAACTCATTTGCTACTTACAAAGCTAGATACACCGACTAGAAGTAGCAAAAAACTTTAATAGATTGAAGTGTAAAGTTAATATCTATGAAAATGCGCTCTTTTTCCGTTAGAATCGCTTTATATTGGGCAATACCGTATTAGCTTCGCCCCTCAAAGTTTGTAATTTACGTGGTTCTCATGATTATTGATAAAGTTCATATCGAAAAGTTTCGTGGTTTTACAGATGTCAAATTTTCTCTAGGGCAATATGTAACGCTCATTGCTGGTCAAAATGGTACACAAAAGAGCACTTTGCTAGGGATTCTTAGTCAAACCTTCACAATCCCAAACAAAGATCATCCTTTTTCAAACGAAAAGCCTTTGATAGGTGGAAGTTACCGTTCATCTTTTGCCGATAAATTTAGTTTGTCGCCTAAAAGGGACTTGGCGGGGAGCCATGAGTGGACTCTTTATTTTTATGATCATAATTTACACGAAGATATTGGCGAGGATGGTGGATTCACTGTTGAAAGCATACCTCGAACAGTTGATTCCATTCGATTTTGGCAAAAGGGTAGACGAGAAGCAGGAAGTGGCTATATTCAGCTCCCTGTACTATACCTTAGCTTGAAGCGCCTCATCCCTATTGCTGAGGCAGGGAAAGTCCAAGAAAAGGACATAAAACTAACTGATGCGGAACAACATTGGTTTACCAAACACTACAAGAAAATTCTCTTAACCAGAGATAACGTACAAGCTATTGACTATTTGGAAGGGCCTTCCAAAAATACTCTAGGTGTATCAACTGAGCACTATGACTGGCTTTCGAATTCCGCTGGCCAAGATAATCTAGGTAAAATTCTTCTAGCTATTCTGTCATTTAAACGACTAAAAGCAAAGCATCCTGACGAGTACAAAGGAGGGATTCTCGCTATCGATGAGATTGATGCGACCCTCTATCCTGGCTCACAAGTGCAACTGTTAGAGCTACTAGCTAGTATTAGTAGTAAAGAGAACATACAAATAATAGCAACTACTCATTCACTTCAAATGCTTGAAAAACTTTCCAAACTGAAAAGTTCACGTGGTAGAAGTAAACAATTCAATACCGTATATTTAACAAAGCAGGACAACCTAATTTTAGTAGACGAAGCACCTAGCTTCGAGGATATTTTACACAATTTGAATGTTAGTATAGGTCGAACTGAAATAGTCAAACAACTATCTGTTTATACTGAAGATAAAGAGTGCATTCAATTTACAAAAGCATTATTGCAAGGAAATCAGTTCAACTTAAAGTACGAACCCTTAACAATGGGTTGTAATAATTACCTAGAACTGGGAAGAAAAAAAGTACCTAGTTTTCAACACCCTAACTCCATTGTGGTCTTGGATGGGGATGTCAGAGGCAAGCTACCAAAAGGTCCAGCTACGCTTAAAAATTATATATGTTTACCTGGAGAGTTAAACCCAGAGAGCTTACTTGCGGATTTTCTTGACTCATTACCAGATGCACACCCATTTTGGAAACAGAAAAAAAATCATTACTCACATCAAGTATGTTTCAAAAATTTCGATGTTAATGAAATCAAAGCGAATAGAGAAACCGCCAAAAAATGGTATTTAGAGCAAGTAGAATCAGGTGCTTGGGGAAGAGGAGCTAATAACATCTACAAACACTATTTAGCAACTATACCTGAAGATAGAAAAGCTTTTGTAGAACAATTTACAAATATATATAACTCTTGTTTAAAATAAAAAAAGCCCTGTTAAACAGGGCTTTTTTTATTTTATCTCTGTACCTAATCTTTGTAGTTTTTTAATTTCATTGAACGTCACATCGGGCTTGAAGAAAACTTTACGAGTTATTGGACTATGGATGATAACCTCCGTTCCCTTTCTCTTCGTTTGTGCTGTGTATGTTAACCCGAATTCCTGAGGTTCAAACTCAGCATAAATACCACAAATTTCAGGCGTATTATCATACGTAACAATCCATGGATGCTGTATATTCCTCACACTCCTAAATAAACGATAGTGATCATCATGTTCAAAAAAGTTTTGATATAACCCCTTACCTTTTACATAGTAAGGTGGGTCTATATTGACGAGGCATGGCCCCTCTATAGAAAAAAGATATTCATCTATAAACTGTGTAGCATCAAGATTAGTTAAAACGATATTATTTTTATATTCTGATATAGATCTGATTTGTTCGACCAATCTATCTTTATTAAATCGACAATCAAGTAGATAATTACCATTTTGTTCCAAACCACCTATTACACCAGCTTTGATAATTCCAGAGCGATTTGTTCTATTAAGAAAAAGCGTTGCAAATCCTAGCTGAAGTGAATTGGTCCTATCATTGGTATAGATTGCTTTCTGCCTGTGCCATTCTTCAATAGTTACTTCAGTATCTTTAATGAGTTGGCATAATTCATCAGTACGATTTAGAACACTGAACCAAAAAGCGTGAATGGCAGGGTCTAGATCATTAATCCAAACGCTCTGTACATGCTTTTCTAGGAGTAAATACCATGCAATTGCACATCCACCCGCAAATGGTTCCACGTACGTTCCACCCTCAAGCCCATTAAGCTTCAAAGTTTCCACGACATAAGCAGTGAGTTTTGACTTACCACCAGGATACCTTAACGGTGAATAAAACATCATCTTTCCTTCAGTTCAATCAGGACTTTTAGCAAGGGCGTAAGCATATCCCAAAAGCCATTTACAAATCTATAATCAATTTTGTGAGTTTCGTGCCCATGCATGTAGCTATTTAACGTATCTAAACTATGTTCATTTTTGGGCTGAAGAAGCTTACTAATCACCTTGTTCGCTTGAGGGTCATTCACATGTTCATCACATAGGAATTTTAAGCGCTGCTGTAAGATCGTGTGATTGTAATCTTTCTTGTATTGCGTGGACACACTCTTCTCTAACCCTTTTCGTCGAATAAAGTCATCTACTGATAGATCTAGGAATACTCGCAAAGTAATTGACGCTGAAAGAGTGTACAGGTGTACAGGCACTCTTTTTAATTCACTAAATAAACTGTTAAGTTTCGCACTATGTACTTTTATAGTAGTATGAGGAACAACCATACGACGTCTATCATTTTTATGCTTGACATTGACAGGGTTAACATCTTTAGGTGATTCGCCACCACTGTTACTCTCTTGCTCTTCTTGGTTATGTTCATCAGGTAATGGAACAGCTAATTGGCTATCCTTCTCTTGAGACACTTCTGAAGATGGATTCAATATCTTTTCTTCTTGTACGCTAGGAAAAGTGACCTCAGGCAGTACTTTAAAAATCTCCTCGTTCTTTTCTGGGATGGAACGAGTGTTTACAACAAACTTTAAATCATTCGGCTCAATGTTGAACATCAACTTCAAAAACTTACCGTATGCATGTAAAAAACTATCTTCATTAGAAGTAATTTTAACTTTCATACCATCAAACTTGACCCCCCAACGCTCCCGAACAGACTCACTAGCAAACCAGCGTTCAAGAATCGTCATCGATATGCTATTGCTATATATCAACTCCTTTTCTTCGGTAGTCATGAGATCTGTGACCTGTTTACGCGTAGCAAGATCTCGTAACTGAACATATCGTAAGGCTTGTATAATCTCTGAACGAGTAAACCCTGTAACAGCTATAATCTTATCTATATCGTGGTTATATTCATCATATAAACTCACAATAAAGCGCTGTTGTTGTAAACGCTGCCAGGGCTTTTGAATTGAGCTTGTCGAATGTCGCTGTAATACATACCACCGCGTAGCTTCAAGACTTGGAGCAACACACACTTGAACCTTTTCGATATCATTACGGCTGATCAATTTTGACTGCTGCAAGATAAACTTACGTATCGATTTAGGTGCCTTATCGGGGTTTCTGAGTAATTTGAGAGCTAAGATTCGGCGATTCCCCTCAGCGACCACATAGCGATCACTATCATCTTTCCAGACAACTATAGGCTCAAAGTCCATAAATCCAAGTTTAATAATTGACTTAATAAGCTCAAAAAAGCTCGCTTTATCAGAAGGCTCACTAATAATGTCTTCTGCAAAATCAGCTAACTTTATTCTTGATTGACTTTCTGCTGTATCAAAACGTGGATTTTCTTTCCATAGCTTAAGATAATCAACTGAGCGTGGAGTACGCTTTTCCCACCACTTATTTTTATTGTCAACCATGTCACATCAACCTTCAATCCTATATACAACGTGATGATATACATACATAAGTGTATGTTAAGCACATTTTTAATTATTTGAGACATTTACTATCTTCTAGTGCTGACTTTAACTACAACTAAAAAATCAAAAGGCTGTTCCTTTGTCTCTGCAATAGATAATTGGTTTATCGAAAGCCGACCTATTCTTACACCATTAAGGTAGTAGCTCCTTAGCATCACAGCCCAAAGTCTCCGCAATCTCATACAATTTCTCAACCGTGAGATTGACTTCACCGCGCTCAATGCGTCCAACATAACTTCTATCTATCTCTGCGAACAACGCGAGTTTATCTTGAGTTAACCCTTTAGATTTCCTCATTTTTGCAATGCGTTTGCCCACAAGTGCCGCAAGCTTCTTGTTCATTTTTTATTTATGAAATTAATTTGCTGAACAATTGCACAGTTGCGGTATGTAACTCAACGGATTATAATCCTCAAAATCAACAATAAAGGCCGTTTTTGAACACATGAAGGTAAAGATCAGAAAAGAGTTATTTCTCGCCATTTATTACAATGAACATTTCTCTGCCAATGACTTAAAGTCCTTTCCAATAGACTGTGATGAGAAAGAATACTTATCAGATGAATACGTCGAAAAAAAATTGAAGGAAATGTCGCTTATCGGCGCAGTCCTGTCGTGCGGTTTCGATAAGCATGGAGATGAGTTGTTTTCCAAAGGTTTTATGTTTAACCATACCGACTGGGAGGTCGTGGATTACGACAACTACAGTGAGGATTCCAATTACCTTTCTCTCAAAAAAGAAAGTCTCTTGACGATTTTGCAAGATAAACAGTCAGAGCTGTCAGAGTCCTATTCTCTTCATAAAAGGACATGGAAGCATTTAGAAGTGGACCCCGCTGGTTGGACACATAAGCTCATTTGTTAAGTGGTTGACCCAGCTCATGCTGCGTATCTTTGCCTACCGAAGTAGGCCTCATCAGGAGTGAGGTTATTCAGTCCTTGATGGTTACGCTCTTCATTATAAAACACCATGTAGTTGCCGATTTCAAGCTCGGCTTCACGGGGCGTGGTATAAGCCTTTAAGTAAACCTCCTCATATTTCAGGCTTCGCCATAATCGCTCAATGAAAACATTGTCAACCCAGCGGCCTTTCCCGTCCATGCTTATACGTATGTCATGTTCAATTAACTTCTGTGTGAACTCTGTGCTGGTAAACTGGCTGCCTTGATCTGAGTTAAAGATATCAGGTGGCCCATAATGCTTCAGCGCTTCCTCAAGCGCTTCGATACAAAAACTCGTGTCCATGGTGTTGGATAGTCACCAAGCCAGCACTTTGCGGCTATACCAGTCGATAATCGCAACGAGGTACAGGAACCCCTTCGCCATCGGGATGTACGTGATATCAATCGCCCAAGCTTGGTTTGGGTAAGTGACTTCGATATCACGCAACAGGTAGGGATACACCTTGTGTGCTTTGTTAGCCAGCGTCGTTTTGGGCTTGGGATAAATCGCCCCAATCCCCATATCGCGCATGAGTCGAACAACACGCTTACGATTAACGCTATGGCCCTTTTTAGCCAGCTCAGTTCGAATGCGCCGACTGCCCATAAACGGATACTGCAGATGAATTTCGTCAATCATACGTCGTAACGTGATCTCCTCAGCAGAGAGTCCGATGGGCTGATAGTAAGCGGTAGAGCGAGCAATATTGAGCAGCTCACATTGGCGCTTTATCGGCAATGGGGTGGATTTAACCAGCGAACTCTTTCGCTGGGCTCGGTCTAACGACCGAGCACTTTGGCCAAAAAATCATTTTCCATGGTCAATTGACCGATCTTGGCGTGAAGTTTGTCCACATCTTCGGAACTCTCTTTTCCTGAGTGATTTTCGGTGGCAAAAATCATGGCTGCGTTTTCAAGCAGCTCCTTTTTCCATGTTGAGATCTGGTTAGCGTGCAGGTTATATTTCTGAGCTAGCTCAGCGACGGTTTTATCGCCTTTAGCGGCATCGAGAGCCACCTTAGCTTTAAACTCAGGAGAGTGGTTTCTACGTTTTCTAGTCATAATCTGTCCCTGTATTGTTGGGTACTATCAAAACAGATCGACCACTTAAAGTCATGTCCGAAAATTGGGGGCCACTTCTTTTCACTCAGTTGTGTACTCAACACTCAGAACTTCGGACGTGTTTAGACGAGTATATATCCGAGTATGACAATCGTAGATTGGATCTCAAAGCCGAAATGCTGGCAGTAGAAAACGCAATTACTTTCTACAAAAACACAGCCCACCCAGTAGAAAGTGGGAGCTAATTTGCACAATCCTATTCTTTACACACATGCCACAAATAACAACATGCTCGTGGGGCAGTTTGTTCAACGGTCGAAGAACAACTTGTCATTTTCATATTCTGAACAATGGTTAGCATATCATTCATCCTTTCCGATCTCGTTGAGCCTACCGTTAAGAATGGGAGAAAGTTCATCATTTAATGTATTGAATTTCATGAATAATCTTCTTCCTGATTTAATGGAAGAACGATTAAGCCTTGCTCACTCAATGGGAGTGCAATCCAACGATGTATTCACCTTACTCTCAAAAGTTGGTCACGATTGCACGGGCGGCATTTCATTTACTGAGAGTAGGGAGCCGCCAAATATAGGGTGGAAATATCGAGAGATCTCGGCAAGTGAATTAAATGAACTCGTTACTCAGCGTAAGTCATTTCTTCCATGTTTTGGTGACTACAGGCCATGTGTATCTGGTACACAAAGAAAAACCACGCTGATGAAAACAAATGGAAGGTGGTATGTCCCACAGGGAACCGCGTTCAGTAGTCACATAGTTAAGTATCCGATGGATGTTATTACCCAAAGTAACTCAGTGCTAGATATGAGTAGCAGCATTGAGAATGAATTCATATGTGCTCAAATAGCGAAGGAACTTGGTTTTAAAGCCCCCGACATTGAGATAATAACCGCAGAATCAGGAGCTAAAGCCCTTGCAGTAAAACGGTTCGACCGATGTTTTGGTGACGGAGTTGTGACTCGTAGACACCAAGAAGATTTCTGCCAGATTTTTGGTATACCTGAACATCAAAAATATCAATCGGAGAACAACCTAGGTGTCTCCAAAATTGTTGATGTTTTAAGTCTCTCTGCGCAAAGCAAGGCGAACAATCATGACTTTTTTAAGTTCATGATTTTACAATGCCTTCTTGGTGCCACTGACGGGCATCTCAAGAATTTTTCCGTGCATATTGCTCCTGGCGGACACTATCAACTTGCACCGTTCTACGATTTGCTATCGGCTTACCCCGCTGTCAGTGCTACAGGGTTAAATAAGCGCAAACTAAAGCTAGCTATGGGACTGAAAGCATCACGAGGATACAAATATCATATCAACAAAATTTGCTTACGCCATATAGAGCAGACAGCTGCTCAGTTCGGTATCAACAATGCGAACTGCCATGAAATCGTCTTTACCTTTCTCGCTCAGTTTAGTAGCGCACTTAGCTCTATAGACAAAAGATTCCCTGGACAGGAGTTCGCGTTGGTAAAGGATGCAATATTTCAACATGCCACTGAAATCGTTGAAAAGTTAAACAGAACCATTAAGTAAACATCTGGGGTAACAATTGTTGTCCATGTTGTAAACATACTCGTTAGCAGTGAGGGGAAATATGGCTGAAACCACGACCAATGGAAGTAACACGACTCTTGATTTGAAGCAGTCTTTCGCGCTGTTAAGTGTCGATAAGAATGGAATCGTAACGATGAAATTTGGAGATGAGGTAACGGTTTTTATGAATGACAAATGCCCAGCAATCACGACCGATTTATTAAAAGTGATTGCGTCAATAAAAAATGGTAGTAGCCAGCAATGAAGCGTGAAAAGAAAAGATCAGTGATCTATACCCGCTCAACTTGAAGATGCAGGTCTCAAAATCTGAAAGTTATCCGTAATTCTGGATACGTAACCGTTCGTAACTGTTCACCGAGAGCACCTTGTGTTATCGAACGAGCTGTACAGTTTAGTGAAGTACGTTGAATTTGCTGGCTACAGCGCAATCTGAGTAGCACTTAATACTAAAGTGCTCGCTAAGGTACAGTTTTGATTAACTGATGATACCACGCGGATAAACAGTTAGATTATAACAATCAAATCTATGAAATAAAACCCGATAAATCGGGCTTTATTTTGAGTATACTAGTTGAAAACTTCATTATTAATATCAGCCTAAAGCTTTATATATCTTCCTTTTGAAAATTCCAAATTCCATTTCATGTATCAATATAGAAATAACAATCACAACCCCACCTACAGCTTGGTTAAACGTCATTATTTGTGACAAGAACAAAAATGAAAATGCAATTGCAAATACAGGCTCTGATAGTTCAATTAACTGTACAGATTCACTTTTAATTAAACTTAAAGATTTTATGGTACAATAGAAACCACCAATAGTTGGTAATATAGCCAAAGCCAACAAGTAAAAACTAGACTCAGCTATTGATCCCAAAGAAATTTCACTAGGAAAAATCAGCCAGTAAATAAATAAATAAAATGTTCCGAACATCATAAGTGATGTCAGTGTTGTAATACTAGAACCAATCTGGTATCTTTTTGATAAAACTAAAAAAACACCATACCCAAATCCAGAAAATGTAGCATTGACCAATCCATTAAACGATTCATCACCCAAATCATAAGAGAATATCAAGCTTAATCCCGTGATTGAAAGAACTATAGAAACAAGTTCTCTAAACTTAATCATTCTCCTATCAAGCAAGCAGCTCAATATAAATGTCGTGATCATTGACGAACCAAACAATATAAAAACAACCACTGCAACATTTAATGTATCATAAGCTTTAGTTTCGAAAGTATAGAGGATGAAAAATCCAAAAAATGCACATATTGATATAGGCTTCCATTTTGTTAAGATTTTATTTTTTAGTTCCTTTCTTTTAAAAGAAATTACATATAACAAGAGCATAACTAGAGCTATAATACATTTTAAAAATGCTACTGACTGGGGGGCGAGACCATTATTAAAAAGACTAACGCTCATCACGCCTACTGTAGCATTAAATATTGCAGCTAGTGTTGCAAAAAATGCCCCTACAATCCATGTACGACTCATTGTAATACCGCCACTCCATTATATTTACTTAATATATGCTTAATTATACTTTTATTATTTCGATTTGATGAAGAAATAATTCCACCAAACGATTGATTTACTTTATTGTACTCAGGGTCATTCATCATAATCTTATGCGCCTTATCGATATTCCAATATGGAATATCAGCTCTTAGATGGTGTGTCAAATGATAATTTTCATTATGCATACCAGTTAGAAATCCTTCTAGTTTATTTCCAAACCTGTTCCACGTTTTATATAGTTCATGTTCACTCTCAATTATTGGATAATGTTCAGAAAGTTCTATAAACCAACCTATCATTGGAAATGTAGTAAATAATGGAATAAACCAATACATGACAACAATATCTAACATGGAAAAATAGTATGAGACTAATAATATGACAAACCAATATAAAATAATATTAATTGATTCTCTCTCATTTAAATTTCCAAATCTTTCTTTAAATAAATAGTATACAAACAAGGGTGATTTACTGAGAAAAAATGGAGCCACTAAGTGTCTAAATATAAATTCTTTTTTGTTTATTGCATCATATACCCCTGATCTTATATACATTTCATAATCAGGATCTTTTCCCTTGACTCCTAAGAAGTTATGGTGGTTCATAACGTGACTCTTAACATAAGCGGTAAATGACTGAAATATAAGATAACCAGAAAAATACTTTCCTAAAATATCATTTAGATTGCTATTTTTACACAATACTCTGTGAGCTGAGTCGTGTAAAATTGTAGCCAAAGCCCTCTGCCTTGAACCTATAAAAACTATTGACAGTATATAGATTAAAAAGTTATCAAAATATATAGATATTGCAATTGCAACTGTAATCTCTATATAATCCTTAGCTAAACCAATCATCCCTCTATAATTGTTTGATTTTGATAATAATTCTAACTCTTTATTAATCTCTTTTGAGAACATTAAAATTTCCTCACGACTGCATTAGATTTAGCAATACCTTGACATAATAATCTATACTTACCATCCGTAGCTAATCCCATAAGCTTCAAAAATTCTAATTCACTATTACTTAGGTGTCCTAGTTCTCCATTTATAACTTCAACTAAACACCTACCACACTTGCCTTTTAAGCAAGAAAACTCAGCACCTTCTATTGAATGTGCTTTATCTGAAATTGATTCACCTTTAGTCACCATATTGGTTTTATTATTAACAACTAGCTCAACTGTCATGTATCCACTAATGAAAGAGGTTGCACTGCAATTTGGAACCAAACTATAGCGAGTAATTATTCAGTTAAAAAGAGTTTTAATTCAACCAAGATAGACAGACATGTTATAAGTTAGATCAATTTGTTATTTCTGTGTATGAGACCTTGTGACGACCTACACAGCTCATGTTAACTTGCGATGAAACTTATTCCTCCCACAACCTCATCCAAAAACCCTCCAAGTCCAACAAGCCTATGAGTCGCACTCGGTGGCCTCATAATAGCTTCCCTAACTGCGTCAATATCACCCATGACTACAACGTGCTGACTCGCTCGGGTGATTGCGGTATACACCAGAGTTCGATCAAGGTTACGACCATCAATAGCAGCAAAAATAACTCGTTTGAACTGTGAACCCTGCGCTTTATGTACAGTAATGGCATAAGCGAGGCGCAGCTTCTCAATGACTTCCAGCGGCAATTCGGTATCAAAACCTGCACCTGAATCATTATCCCACCGAGCACGTCCATAAGATGTCATCAGCCTCGACTGTTTAGAACGATTTGAGTGTTTAACCTCAAAGGTTCTCGGCTCGTCGTACACCTCGACAATGCGCCCCATAGAACCATTGCGTAAGTCGTATTCCTGATGATAGAGATTGGCTACACAAATTACAGGGTCATTGAGACGAACTTCTGAGTCATACCTCTGACCTTCAACGATATAAGGCAAGACCACTCCATTGGGATTCAACTGCTTCTGCGCTTTGATATTCACTCTGCCCACCATTGTATTGGTGGAACAGAGAATTTGGGATGACTCGATGTCTCTCATATATTCGTTAATAGCCCTATCTACAATCTGATCCGAGTCCACCTTGTGAAACTCAACATTGTTTCCCAGATAACTAGGCACCCGCCCCTTTCGCACGTCTCCTGAAACTAATGGAATTGAGCTATCAATTGCTGTTCGTTTTACCTCTGTCAAATGAGATACTGGCAAATAAGGACGATCAACCAGTTCGTGTAAGACCAAGCCACCTCCTATAGGTGGAAGTTGGAATGGATCACCAATCAATACTAGATGCACTTCCGATGGGACATTATCCACCAAACGATACATAGTATGCAGATCAACCATTGATGCCTCATCAACCACAACAACCATCTTTTTCAGAACGTCTTTATTAACCTTATCCCAGTTGAAGTGATATAAATGTCCCGCAATGGTCGTTGCATGCTCTCCTGTTGCTTCACTCATACGTTGCACTGCACGTCCAGACAACGCTAGCTGTACACGCTTAAAACCAGCAGCATCGTAAAGTGCATATAGAGCTTTTAACACTGTGGTTTTCCCGACGCCAGCTCCCCCAGTGATGATGGAAAAAGGAGTAGAAACTGTTCTCGAAACCGCTTCTTTTTGCTCTTTGGTAAGCTTGAAACCTTGTTTGTGCTCGAAATCTCGAATCACTGATAAGATGGCTCCAATCGATAGTGGTGATTGATAGTCGATACATACTAGATCAGCAATTCGATTAGCGACCATCATCTCCATCACAGCAGGCTCAAAGGCATGGATATAATTACCGCGAACTATCCCTCTAGATTGCTCAATCATTCCAATATACGCAGTAACCCATTTCTCTAAGTCGTCACCGATATAACACTTCATATTATGTAGAAAGTAAGGTAATTCTACTTTTGTGTGTCCGTGATCGTTAAATGCTCCCCACAAGACCTCCGTCACAGCAGCTTGTAGGCGACGCTCGTCATCGCGAGCAATCCCGAACTTTAGCTGTGCTAGTTTATCTACCTCACGCCATGGCATATTGAACGATGTCAGACAATAAGGATCGGCTTCAATGGCATCAACTGCGTTCTTGCCATGGAAAGCAAAAACTTTGCATGCCAGACTAGGCTCGATTTGTTTATCTTCTAACCACTTTAAAACCTGCTTACTACTTTGCCGCTCCCACCCCTTTATTAAGACCTCTGCATCCCATTGTGTAATCAACGGAGCACTTACTAACCTTTCGACCAAACGATTATCCAACGCCTCATAGAGAGATTGATACCCTGAAGCATCACTTAGAGTACTAATTAGTGATTCAGCCTTTTTCTCACCAATGCCTGGATACCATTGGCAGTTAGTAAAATGCCACATCAAACTCTTACCGCTTGGACGGCAGATACTCACAACTTTAGGTTCAATTGTATAGGAGGTTCTGGCATATCCATCCTGAGTTGTAAGGAGCCTCGACCACATCATTCCCTGCTCAATCATCCATATCTGCCCTACCTCAACGAAATGTTCCATCCACTGATGTGATGCATCAAGATAATAAAGTCCATCACGATCCAAAATTTCTCCTGTATCGTCAATCAGTGTACAAGTTGCCTGAAACCAGCCTGCGTCCTTGTTCTCGACTCGGACGATACGCAACAGTCCTTCGAATTCTTTCCACTCTTGATGATGCTTAGGTTCAGTGTTACGCATACATTTCCTGTTAACGTCGTGGCCTGGTCAGTTGCTCGAGTGCTCGATTTAATTCAGATAACTCCGTGTACTTCTTCAACTCAGCTTCAAGTTTTCGGATACGCAGGTTAGCCTGTTGCAACTTACCTTCTGTTCGCAGTAGTTTCGCCTTGAGTTTGGCTTCCTCCAGTTGCTTCATCGGATTTTCTGTATTAGGAACAGCTTCTGGTTTTAGGGGAATCTCACTATCGCTACGAACGGAAGGAGCAATCGTCTTATTGAGCAAACCTTTCGCGATGACATCATCATTCATCTCATCAAGAAGAATACGAAACCGCTCCCTCTTCCAAATATTATCCGTAGCACAAAGTTCAGCCGCTATTTCCCGTTGATTGAGCTTTTTGCTCTTAACATTAATTAACCGTAACCAATCTTCATCCGTTTGCAATGGGATCCAAACTCGTAATGCTTCATACACCATATCCCCACGCTTTGGACTTGCAGGTAACTTCCGAATATTTTCCTTTAGAACTTCCAGTTCGACACTTGTAGCCATATCCCAACTTCACTCTTAAACTTCTTCTGAACGTCTACGATTCTCTTCCTTCATACTGGGATCAATGGGCTTATTCAGCATGGCAACACTAATTCCTCGTTGTTGAGCATTAATTTGCCATCTCAAGTATTTTTGCTGATACGCATAATTCTCTTTGTTTAATCTATCAAGTTCATTTTTAAGGCGCTGATTTTCCTTTTCTAACTCTTTAAAGTTATCTACTTGGGTGTTTGCTTCACGTAATGCTGTTTTAGCCTTGTCGAAAGCGCCTTTAATGTTGGCGTTGCCACTCAACGCCTGGCGAGAATAACCAAAAGCCTTCGCAACTATTGCCCAACTTAGTTTCTTTCCGAATTTACCTGTTTCCCATGTCGCCAGATAAGCTTTAATGTCTTCCTCTGCTTCAGCCGTAATATATCTATTCATCTTCAACCTCTTCGCAGTTATCTACACCGAATGGAAAAACCTGAACAATCTCACCAACCGCAAATCTTGGATCTTTCTCAATTGCAAGTGCAGCTTTGCACCCCTCAACCAGCTCTTTGTGGTTCAAATACCAGTTATTGGCACCAGTAAATTCATCATCTGCATCTTCTTTGGCTAATGTCATTTGATGTTCTGCTCGCTCAAGTCGTGCGGTGATTTTTTCAACTTCAATCGCGTTACCCTTTTCACGCTTATAGTTGATACAGTTCCGTAAACATGAGTAATGCATACCACAAGGCCATTGTGTGTAGTCGTGCCGACAACGACCAATGTCCGTAAAGTGGTATGAACCAGATTCGTCTAAATCTTGCTGCATTTCCTCATTGGACAATAATGGATAACGCTGAATTGCCATCTTCGCCTGATCAGCATCAATATTTAGTTTCTTTAGGACGTTTTCCTGGATATGCCGATTTCTCTCAGCGTATTTTTCTGGTTCAATCTGATGGTTGTAGGCGCTGTTATCTTGGGAATTAGAGCGCAAAAAGTTCTTAGCTATATCTTCTTGAGAAAACATATCTGATTCTTGCATCATCGTATTGAGTAAATGCCGAAACTGGTGCGTTCGTACGGTATGATTCATAGCCTCAATTTCAGGGAAGCTATAGCGTTCAAAAACACTTTGGATGCGCCTTTGCTCACCGCCTACTCCCGATTTCTGAGTTCGAGTTGTATAATCGCGCCCCCTAAAAAAGTCTTGTATATGAGTTCCACTGAGAGGCTCCGCAAATACATTCAGACGCTCTTTCGGGGTGTATTGATTGTGATAGCGTAGCGTTAAAAGATCCCAAATAGGGACACTTAGCGTCTCATGCCCAAATCCATCTTTGACAACAGCGATCCGTTCTCGATATGCATCTGAAGCAGCCTCATGAATATCACCAACTCGAAACAGAGTATTACGATTTGAGGACTCAGGTGCTTTCTCTACGCCTAAACGTGTAATCGCGGTTATTGTGTTTGACGTGGAACGACCCGATATTCCTAATAGAGTTTGTATTTGCTTGGCCGAGAGCAAATCATCATCATCGAACCCAATAAACTTGTCCCATTTGCCCTCTTCAAGCATCATCTTAGCGGTATATCGATGAGGAGCGCTTAAGACTTTTAACCGTTCAACCGCTTCATATACAGTCTCGACCGCAGAAGGCGGCACAATTTTCTCGTCCCACTCTGCTTTTTTCTTTGCCCAAACACGTATTCGCAGTGGCCTAACATACACCCCTGTTTGAGGGTCGAGTTCAAACTCTGCCTGCTCATACTCTTCACGAGTGGGAATGCAATTAATATCTAACCCGACAAACTCATCCATGCGAAAACCTACCAACAACAAGATAATCGCCATACAAAGCAATGACTTATCTTTTTCTTCAATATATTCGTAGTTAGCCCAGAGCGCCGCTAGATATACTAGCACCTCCGTTTTAGGTAGCTTTTTTGCACGTTCTTTCTCTGCTTCCTTACCACCACGGACGGCTTGCTCAGCCCCACCTCGGGAGCTATGTCGCTCAATTGGATTTCGCCAATCGAGTAAAACAGGAGTTAAGCGATTATTGTCCAATATGCCAGCAATCATAGCTAGTACCGTTTCCATTTAATTCTGATCGATTGAGCTACCAATCCAATGGTAGCTCTTTTACATCAATAGCCACCTTGATACTTCGGCTGACACCAGCTTCTTTCGTTATCAATCCACGCTCTTCAAGCTTCAATAACATCTGATGAACACTTGGTGGTGATACCTCAAAGTAATCTTGTAGATCTGCATGAGCTGGCGCTCGTCCATTCACTTTGGTGTAGTAGTAAATATAGGCCAGATACTGCCCTTGTTTTTTGGTGTATTTTCCAGACATTTTCCCATCTTAGATCGACATTTTTACCGGAGTATGATCAATTATTGGTTTTAAGAATGAAGCCTATCATGCCATGAATATTTCCTACCGTGTTGAACTGACTTGTGAAGAAATTGCTGAACTTAACGAACTCACCAGTAAAGGTAAGCACAACGCCAGAAAGCTAAAACGTGCCCAAATCCTTTTACTGGCAAATCACAGGCAACATACAGACGCTGAAATATGTCAGCTCTTAAACACCAGTACTTCAACGGTCTATAGAACCAAACGCGGTTTTGTTGAAGAAGGCCTGCAATCTGCCCTGGAAGAAGGAAAACGTCGTGGGCAGCCGAAGGCATTAAGCTCAAGCGAGGAAGCCACGCTTATCACTATCGCCTGTACCAAGCCACCTGAAGGGGTCGCTCGCTGGACGCTTTCTTTAATTGCAGACAGGCTGATTGCTTTGACGGACTTAGAAAGTATTTCTCTGGAAACAATCCGCTCACGACTTAAGGAAAATCAACTCAAACCATGGCAGAAGAAAATGTGGTGCATTGGTCAACTCAATGCGGACTTCATTGCACAGATGGAAGAAGTTTTGGAGTTGTATGCTCAACCTGCCAACCCCAAAGAGCCGGTCATTAACTTCGATGAGGCCATGAAGCAGATGATTTCCCATACAAGAGAGCCTATTTCAGCTAAACCTGGACAACCAGAACGCATCGATTATGAATATCGCAGGGAAGCGGTAGCGAATATCTTCCTGATGTATGACCGACATAATGGTTGGCGACATGCGAAAGCAACAAAAACCAAAAAGTTCGAAGACTTTGCTTGGTGCATGAAAGAGTTAGTTGATGAACATTACCCGGATGCAGAGCAAATTCATGTTGTATTAGACAATTTTACCACTCACAAGGCTGGCGCACTTTATCACACGTTCCCTGCGGGAGAGGCTCGTCGAATATTAAGGAAAATCACTTTCCACTATACCCCTCCTCATGCCAGTTGGCTCAACATGGTGGAGATTGAGATCGGCGTTATGAATCAGCAATGCCTTAATCGACGTATCGGGAGTTGGGAGGAATTACATCGGGAACTTAAAGCTTGGGAGACTATGCGCAATACAGAGAAAGCATCCATTGAATGGTTGTTTGATGTAGACAAAGCCCGGAACAAACTTCACCGGGCTTATGATGAACTAACCATTCAAAACTAAATGGAAAGGGTACTAGCTTATCTCCCCAAACAGAAAGCGTCGTACGAGCTAGTTTCTTTACTGTCATTGCGTAACGAATCGCTAAATCGAAATGCTCAGGGCGAAGCTGAGTTAGTGAGGGAGCTACCTGATCTTCTAATCCAATATACAACAATCTAAATACCCCGATAAGAACCATATGAGTCTCATGTTTTACTCTCTTTTGATGGTGCTTGTGGGTGATAATGGCTTTAACCTCAGAAGCGAATGGCTCTTTAAAGGGGGTCTCATCCTCTTTGGATATTTTTACTTTTTTCGCTTTTCCACAGTCTTCTGTAAAAAGAATGTTCGCAGCATGTGTAACGGCTCGCGTAGTCACTGTCGATTCGAAACCAGCGATGTTCCATGTATATGCATTCCAGTTAACAGTATGATCAAACAATGGTGCGTGAATATTTTTAGCACTTTCGATAAAGCCAGCCATATTTTCATAGCAATTATCGGCAGGGGTAAACAGCGAAATAGTATTTTGCTGTAAGCTTTTTTTTCGCGCAATTTGTCTTGAAGATAGAAAGTCTTCCATTTCATTTATGGCTGGGGTTAACGCCTTTTTCTCATCTATAGTATTCACTAGCGATTCTCCACCTCTAAGCGTTCAATTAATGAACGACAAGCATTAATATGCTCCATTTCATACTTGCCTGGCGCAACCTCATATTTAAATAGTTCTCCTACATCCTCAAGCATGCCTTCTAACACTTCGACATGAACTTGTTTGTTATTACATGCTTCAAATTTTAGGCACGTATAACAGGAGTAAGGGGGGATTTTTCGACAGCGTCCGCTTTTTCCACAGAAGCCAATACCTACCAAACGACGTAAATTATCAGGACCAAAAACTTGTTTATGTTTATTTGCAGCAGAGAACTCCTCCAAAGTAATCTTACCTCGGAAATAATCAAACATTGTACCAAACTGTTCTCGGTAGACTTTATCAATCTTAATTGCGAAGTTGGCTCCCAATTTGTAGTAAATCATTACATGCTGCAAATCATCATGATCAAGTAACTCCATCAGCATTATTGCAGGCGTACCACAAGCTGCTGCATGAGTAGCAAAGGTTTTGCGCAAACGTCGTGGCGTAATCTGCTCATCAAATGTGGGAAGGTTTACAGCAGATTGATAAGAATTAAGTAGGTCGATTGTACTTTGAGTTGCTTTACCAAAAGCAACAGCAGAGAAAGTGAAACGAAATTGTTTACTTCTGGAACCAACCTTTCTCTTGATATGAGGGGATAAAGTAGGCTCAGAATAAAACAGTGGTAGCTCTGTCACAGGGAGTTGAATATTTTTATCTGCTAACCATTGCTTATTGAAGTTTATCAAAGCTTCTAGCATTTCTCCGAGGAAGGTAGGGATAGGTCGAGATTTAAATCGACTACGTGGCACCTCAAATCGCTTTTTAACAGAGGGTACATTCAACAAATAGGATTTACGCTGAGTAATACTGTCAATATTTACCGCTAAATCACAAACCATCAGCAAGCGAAGTTGTTTAGGACGAAGACCTAAAGTAATAAACAGCCAAGTAGCAATCAATCGCCAATAAGCCGCAGTTCCAACCTCAAAACGGTCAGCGTAACACTGCAACAATTTCCGTAAGTCTGCCAATTTATTAGAGGTTAAAGGACTTTTACCAGGAATATTAACTAAAATATCTAATCCCTTGGTGCGCCCTTTCAGTTTTAATTGTTCTAATGCATAACCTACATTTTTCTGAAACATAGGGAGTTTCAATGCGACACCACGTTGATACCATAGTCGGACTAACGCCAGCCTATCCTCACTAGAAGACTTACGATTATTGGCAAAATAGTAACAAACCTCATCAGCCAATACCTCCGCAAGCTCCTCACCTGAATCATCTAAAAATTCGCAGCTATTTAAAAAGTATTTTACTGCATTAAAAATAGCCAAGGCATGACTTGGACTTTTACTTTTTACAAACCACGCAATAGTGTATTTAAATTGATCAATAAGCTCCACATTGTGAACATTTAGAAGATTGAAGTTAATTAATATAGCTTCTGACTCACCTATATCCCATGTATCTGTTGACGTATCGATAACTCGCAAGCGACCTTTTATCTGAGAGTCGGTAAATAAAGGTGAGTATGGTTCCTGACTATCACTGTCGTGGAATATTGTAATATTTTGATTATTCATCATCACCTCAGAGTGTTACATATCGAAATCTTCATCGTACTTCGGTTCAGGATATGCACTATCCAACGCATGGTAATTTCCTTGCAAAATATTTTCTTGGAGCATTCTTAAACAACGCTGCCCACGTATTTCAGTCGAATTATAGGTATAATCTATACCTTGCTTGCTGTCATCCCCCCAGCCATTTGCCCAACGTTGTAATTTTAAAAACTCCTCACTCTCCAATGAATCGCCAAACGCTATTGCCAAATTGTCGTTAAATGTGTGCCTAAGGGCGGGATCGAACTTTAACCACTGAAAATAAAAGACTTTATGTTATTGGGAACTTTTCAAGGTAATCACGATCTGATCATGAAGTTAAAAATATGAGAAACTCGTACATGATTATCATTGAGCAGCTAAAAAAAGTGAAAGATACCCGTTCGCATATCAACCAAGTGTACCCTGTTATGGAAGTGGCTTTCTTGGTCATAACCGCCATGATTTGTGGTCAAAATAAGTGGACTGATATTAAGGATTTCGGCGAAGGAAATATCGAGTGGTTGCGTGAGTATCTCCCCTACGACAATGGTCTCCCCACTCGGCATAATATTGCCGCGATAATGAGAACTGTTGTACCAGAGACGCTCTTGGAAGCGATGGTAGGCTGGGTCAATTTGCACAGAGAAAAGCATGCTCAGCCCATAATCAGCGTTGATGGGAAGGTTCTAAAAGGAGCGAAAGCAAGCAAACAAGAACACCCTCTCTATATGGTTTCGGCATTTGACGTAGATGAAGGTTTGACTCTCACACATCAACCTTGTGACGGTAAAGGTATGGAGCTAATAGCGATAAAAAACATGCTCGACGCTTTGGATGTCAGAGGGTGCTTATTAACTGCTGATGCGCTTCATTGTCAGGTTGAAACACTGAATAAAGTGGTTGATAAAGGTGGTGATTTCTTAGTGCAAGTCAAACTGAATCAGCCAAGTTTGTTAGCAGAGATTGATGCGCAGTTCCAAGACTATTGGGCTTTGCCAGAAGAACAACAGGAATCGTATATCACTGAAGATAAAGGGCATGGAAGAGAAGAGATTCGAGAGGTTTACGTGCTTCCTGCCTCCTTCAGCGAAGAACTCAAAGATAAGTGGAGTGTTGTAAAAAGCATTGTTGCGGTGGTGAGAGATAGAAGCGTCAAAGGGAAAGGAAGCTATGAAACATCGTACTACATTTGCACAGACCATTTGTCTTTAGAGTTAGCCTCAAACGCAACAAGGAAACACTGGCACATCGAGAACCAGCAGCACTGGGCTTTGGACGTTATTTTCAAAGAAGACGAGCAGCGAATTTACGCTGGGGACTCGGCATTGAATATGGCTTGTTGTCGCCGATTTGTGCAGAACCTCTTCAGGAAGTCAGAAGGGAGCGTGTCTGTACCAAGGAAGATGAATAAGGCTACGTGGGACAAAGATTATAGAGCAAAAGTTCTCTTTACATCAGCTTAACAAAGTACGTTCGCGCCCTTATGTGTGCCTTAAACGATGAGGATGAAGATTATTGAGTTGTTTCGGAAACTTCTCACATAGAAGCTTGCACATATGGTAGAAGGCTCCGTCTGTCATAGGTGTAGGAGCATTGAGAGTATTAAGGAACACATAAGGAGGCGCTTTTCGGGCGATTTTTCCACGCGCCTTACGCTCATTCATTATGTAGCTGTCTAAATCAGCCGCTAGTTCCGTGGTCAAATAAATATTGCGAGGTAAGGTTTTTGCCTCTGGCGGTACAGAACGAGGATCTGACTCTTTTGTCAGATTTTGACCAAAACGGATATACGGTGTGTCCCCCAAAAGGTGGCAGTTATTGATCCTCAATGCCATTAACTCCCCTAACCTGACCCCACATAGTAGTAGCATTTTGAATATCAAATGATTACGAACTCTGGTACGAGATTCAAATGGGTTTTCTGGATGTGTAGGATGGGTAATCAACAGCAAAAACTGCTGCTCTTTGTCTGTCAATCCGATACGTTTTTTCGTGATTCCCGATACTTTTCTAGCATCTAATGCATCGTTGAGATCTTTAATTGCTGGAGCAATAGCGGTGTAATAGGGATCAGTGATCAATCTATTTTCAACCGCAAGTTGACCTAGCCATGTGAAATACTCTCTTACTGCGTCAATTTTCTGCGTCAATACACCTGCGGAGACATAGCCTGCAAATGCTAAGACACTGTCATCACTTTCCTTATCCTCTTTTTGCTTTTTTAGCTGACGCTGGTTCTTGGACAAATAAGAGACTAAAGAGTCAATTTCAGTAATTCCAAAAATCAGGCCCGTTTTAATACGCTCTTCAATATCTACGCCTATATAATCCGACCAGCGATAGAGCTGACAGATATTTTTACCGAGATTCAAAACTGTTTTGGTTGCACGGTCATTTCGTTTGCCAAGTAAATAGCGAGAGATTTGATCATGAGGTATTCCTTGCCCATCAACGACAACAACCGCCCGTTCTCCATTGTCCTCGATGCGCCAAACTTTAGCCTTGTAGCCCATAATAACTTCCCCGTCTTTACATTCCCAACCCACACAAAACTAAAGTAGTCCACTTATATGCACATGACAACCTTAACTTTAGAAAAACCATAAAAAAAGCCCCGCAATGCGGGGCTTTCAGAGATTTCATTCGTAATCGTCTTGACAGAAATTAAAAATTCCAGCCTAAAACGGAATGTCGTCATCGAAATCCATTGGCGGTTCATTATACTGCGGCTGAGATTGCTGCGGGGCATGCTGCTGTGCAGGCGCTTGATATGACTGCTGCTGATGCGCGGCTGGCTGTTGTGGCTGTCCCCAGCCCCCCTGTTGCTGCGCTTGAGGTACACCACCCATCGCTGGCGCGCCGCCTTGTGGACGTCCACCCAACATCTGCATCACACCGCTGTAACCTTGTACCACGATGTCTGTTGAGTAGCGATCTTGACCATTTTGATCTTGCCACTTGCGCGTCTGCAATTGGCCTTCAATGTAAACCTGAGAACCTTTACGCAGATATTCACCTGCGACTTCAGCGAGTTTTCCATACAGGGTAACACGATGCCATTCCGTTTTTTCACGCGGTTCGCCAGTCGCTTTGTCGCGCCAAGTTTCCGAAGTAGCAACGGTAATGTTAGCCACTGCACCGCCGCTTGGCATATAACGAATTTCAGGGTCGTTCCCTAGGTTCCCTACCAAGATTACTTTATTAATTCCACGGCTGGCCATGATGTGCTCCGTTTAAGCTGTCGGTATTTAATTTTAGCGCATTAGGATAGCACGCTTTGTCTGAGGTAAAAACAGTCAAAAGAGTGTCTGGTTTAACACTCAGCAAGAAAAGCCCCGAAGGCAGGGCAAGATCATGAACATTTCTTGTACAACGCAAGGTTAAATTTGACCTGAAGCACGGTCTGTGATCTTATGCTCTTCTTTTGGGGAGCGACCATGAATATTAATACCATCAAAGCGCATTTCAGTATCATCCGTGACAAACGGCAAAGTGCAAAAGTTGATTATCCTCTGTTTGATATTTTGTTTGGGTCTATCTGTGCCGTGATAGCCGGAGGTCAAGGCTGGACTGACATTCGTGAATATGTTCTTGGCCACCATGAGTGGTTTCTTAAACAGGGACTGTTTGAAAACGGTGTGCCTGTCGACGATACCTTTGCTCGTTTGATTGCAAATATTGATCCTGCCGAGTTTCGCGACTGCTTCCTGGGTTGGATGAATGCGGTACATACCATGACGTTTGGTGAGGTGGTTGCCATTGATGGCAAGACTTTGCGCGGCTCCTACGATAGAGACGACAGGAAAAGCACCATCCATATGGTGAGCGCCTATGCAAGTGCCAACCAACTGGTATTGGGCCAACTCAAAACTGACGATAAGAGCAATGAAATTACCGCGATTCCAGAGCTTATTAAGATGCTCGACTTGCGAGGAGCTATCGTGACGATTGATGCGATGGCCTGCCAGACCAAGATTGCCAAGGCGATCACTAGCAAGGGCGGTGATTACTTGTTGGCAGTAAAGGGGAATCAAGGCAAGTTGTCGGCAGCCATACAGACAGCCTTCGCCCCACACCGCCGTGCCCCGATTGACAAAACCACTTATCAAATCGAGAAACAAAAAGGCCGCGTTGAAGCACGTACTTGCCATGTACTCAAGGCTAGTGAGTTAGAGGGTGACTTCTCAACGTGGAGCGGACTCGCCAGTATTGTCATGGTTGAAAATTACCGAGTTGCCAAAGGTAAAGCGCCAAAGCTGGAGTACCGCTACTACATAAGTTCAGCAGACCTGACCGCGGAGCAGGCAGGAAATGCCATTCGAGCCCACTGGGGCATAGAGTCAATGCACTGGATTTTAGATGTGAGCATGCGAGAAGATGCTTGTCAGATTTACCGACAAAACGCGGCTGAAAATTTGGCAGGTTTAAGACACATGGCGCTTAACATGCTAAGAGCTGAGCCAAGCAAAATTAGTGTGCCAATGAAGCAGAAACGTTGCATGATGAACCCCGGCTTCTTGGAGCAAGTCTTAGTCGCTGGATTTAAGTCAATGACTAAATTCTAACCACTCATGCGGACGCCCTGGCCCCGAAGGGCATTTTTTCAGAGCAGCTAAACGCTTTTTCTCTCTGACAAACTGCTCATTTACTTACCGCTTTGAAACTCGACGCATTTCATTTCAGTCCTGCTGGTATTGACCTGCCATCAATGACAATTTCTCACTCATCCCCCTTGTCATTAGGTCAACTTTTATCTTTCGGAGCCACACATGAGAAAATCCTCCTATGCCAGAAGCTTGTTCTTTCTCCAGCGAGCAAACGCACAACCCCCAGTATTTATTGATACCTTAGCGCGCGCCATCGATCTCCCCATACCAGCGATTACCACAGACACCTTGATGCGAACCGATCCCTTGCACCGTAACCGTATCTTGTTGATCGACTATCAAGAACACAAAGTATTGCTGTTACAAATTAGAAACCTGCCACTGATTTGCAAAAACTTTGAAACCATCATTTTCAACGTACCAAAACGATTGAGCACCGATGAGCTGCTCGGCCTTGGACAGAGCAAAGCGGTTTTCTACTCAGATTGCAGCATGGAAAAAATTGCCGAAGGCGTTATTGCCGTGATTGAAGGGCAAAACTGGCTACCTCGCCACGTTCAGGCGCAGCTTCTGCATTACTACCGCAATATGTTCAACACCCATACCGCACCCGCCAATGTGGACCTGACTATTCGCGAAATTCAAGTGCTACGCTGCTTACAAGCAGGAGCAAGCAATGCTCACATCGCCGAAGATCTGTTTATCAGCGAATACACGGTCAAATCGCATCTCTACCAGATTTTTAAAAAGCTCTCGGTAAAAAACCGTCTTCAGGCCACCGCCTGGGCCGATCAACATCTACTCTCGTAACAAAATGGGCAGAATTTGTGGTTTGTTTATAGGGCATCGCTCGCTCTCGGGTTAGAATCGCAGCATCTTATGCAGCCAACCGTGCAGCGAGCGCCCTTTCATGCGCCTGTCACACTCAGTTTGCTATCGTAATGGGCTGCAACCACAGTTAAAGGACGCCGTTTGATGATTAAGAAATGCCTCTTTCCTGCCGCTGGTTATGGCACACGCTTTTTGCCAGCGACTAAATCCATGCCAAAAGAGATGATGCCAGTGGTAAATAAGCCACTGATTGAATATGGTGTTGATGAAGCCATTCAGGCGGGCATGACTGGGATGTGTATCGTCACTGGTCGTGGTAAGCACTCGATCATGGATCACTTCGATAAAAACTACGAGCTAGAGCATCAGATCAGCGGCACCAATAAAGAGGTTTTGCTTGATGACGTGCGCGCGCTGATCGACGCGGCCAACTTCACCTATATCCGCCAGCGAGAAATGAAAGGCTTAGGCCATGCGATTCTCACCGGGCGTGAGCTTGTCGGTGACCAACCTTTTGCCGTCGTGCTGGCTGATGACTTGTGTGTCAACCAAGAACAAGGCGTGCTGGCACAAATGGTCGCACTATTTAAGCAGTTCCGCTGTTCTATCGTCGCCGTGCAAGAAGTTCCAGAGAACGAAACACACAAATACGGCGTGATCGCTGGCGAAATGATTAAAGATGATCTATTTCGTGTGGACAACATGGTTGAAAAACCAGAACCCGGAACCGCGCCAAGTAATTTGGCGATCATTGGCCGCTATATTCTCACTCCCGACATTTTCGATTTGATCGAACAGACAGAGCCCGGCAAAGGCGGCGAAGTCCAGATCACCGACGCACTCTTAAAGCAAGCCCAGTCAGGCTGCGTACTGGCATACAAGTTCAAAGGACGCCGTTTTGATTGCGGCAGTGTCGAAGGCTACATTGAGGCCACCAACTACTGCTACCAGAACCTTTACTTGAAAGATGAGAAGAAATCGGAACTCGGCAAACAGTCGACCAAACGCCAGCGCTAAAGCGCCATTTCATCGCTTCTATCTCTTGTGACGGCGCGGTTGAACTGCGCCGTTTTTAACTGTTTTTTTATCCAGTATTTTATTGCACATTTCTCACACTATGTAATACTTGCTCCACTTGGTATTTCACAGAGCATTGAAGATGGACAAGATAGAAGTTCGCGGAGCACGTACTCATAACCTAAAAAATATCAATCTCACCATTCCCCGAGACAAACTGATCGTCATTACGGGCTCATCCGGCTCAGGTAAGTCGTCACTAGCCTTCGATACTCTCTACGCCGAAGGGCAACGGCGCTATGTGGAATCGCTCTCGGCTTACGCGCGCCAGTTCTTATCTCTGATGGAAAAGCCGGATGTGGACCACATCGAAGGGCTTTCGCCAGCGATCTCCATCGAGCAGAAATCTACCTCACATAACCCGCGTTCTACCGTCGGTACCATTACCGAAGTGTATGATTACCTGCGTCTGTTGTACGCCCGAGTCGGCGAACCGCGCTGCCCTGAGCACAAAGTGCCGCTGGCAGCGCAAACCGTGAGCCAAATGGTCGACAAGGTGCTGGAGATGCCCGAGGGCAGCAAAATGATGTTGCTGGCGCCGATCGTAAAAGAGCGCAAAGGCGAACACGTTAAAACGCTGGAAAACCTCGCCGCGCAAGGCTTTATTCGTGCTCGTATCGATGGCGAGACGTGCGACCTGTCCGATCCACCGACACTCGAATTACACAAAAAACACACCATTGAAGTGATCGTCGATCGCTTTAAAGTGCGCGCCGATCTGCAGCAACGTCTGGCAGAATCGTTTGAAACGGCACTTGAGCTCTCCGGCGGTATTGTGGTTGTGGCTCCCATGGAAGGTGAAGGCGAAGAGATCGTCTTTTCGGCCAACTTTGCCTGTCCGCACTGTGGTTACAGCATGCAAGAGCTAGAGCCTCGCCTGTTCTCTTTTAACAACCCGGCTGGCGCCTGTGGCACTTGTGACGGTTTGGGCGTGCAGCAATATTTTGATCCGGACCGAGTGATCCAAGATGCCAATCTCAGTCTGGCACAAGGCGCGATTCGCGGCTGGGATCAAAAAAACTATTACTACTATCAGATGCTCACTTCGCTGGCCGATCATTATGGTTTTGATCTGCATGTGCCATTCAACACTTTGTCGAAAAAGATCCAAGAGATCATTCTCAAAGGTTCGGGCCGTGCTGAAGTGGAGTTCAAATACATCAATGATCGCGGTGATATTCGCGTTAAACGTCATCCGTTTGAAGGTATTCTCAACACTCTAGAAAGACGCTACCGCGATACCGAATCCAACTCGGTGCGCGAAGAGTTGGTCAAATACATTTCGACCAAGCCATGTGCCAGTTGTGGCGGTACTCGCTTGCGTTTAGAAGCGCGCAACGTGTTCATCAATGACACCACCCTGCCGCAGATTGTCGAACTCAGCATCGCCGAGGCATTGGCGTTTTTTGCCAATCTCAAGCTCGAAGGGCAACGCGCGCAGATCGCGGAAAAAGTGATGAAGGAGATCAACGACCGCTTGCAGTTTTTGGTCAATGTCGGCCTCAATTATCTCAACCTGTCGCGTAGTGCAGAAACCCTCTCCGGCGGTGAGGCGCAGCGCATCCGCTTGGCAAGCCAAATTGGCGCAGGTCTGGTGGGGGTGATGTACGTGCTCGATGAGCCCTCCATCGGTCTACATCAGCGCGACAACGAGCGGCTGCTGAAAACGCTCAATCATCTGCGCGACTTAGGTAACACCGTCTTAGTGGTTGAGCACGATGAGGATGCGATCCGCATGGCCGATTACGTGATTGACATCGGCCCGGGTGCCGGGGTGCACGGCGGGCAGATCGTCGCCGAGGGCAGCGTTGACGAGATCATCGCCAATCCGGATTCACTCACAGGTCAATACCTGAGCGGCGTGAAAGAGATTGCCGTACCACGTGAGCGCACCCCGTACGATGCGAGCAAAACCGTCGAGTTGATCGGCGCGAGTGGCAACAACCTGAAAAACGTCAACCTCTCGGTGCCCGTGGGTTTGTTTAGCTGCATCACCGGCGTATCCGGTTCTGGCAAATCAACACTGATCAACGACACCTTCTTTAAAATCGCCCACACCGCGCTCAATGGCGCCACCACCGCCCAACCCGCGCCGTACAAAAGCATCAAAGGGCTGGAGCATTTTGATAAGGTGATTGATATCGACCAGAGTCCGATTGGTCGCACGCCGCGCTCGAACCCGGCCACCTATACGGGCATTTTTACCCCAATCCGCGAGCTGTTTTCGGGCACGCAAGAGTCTCGTTCACGGGGTTACAAGCCTGGGCGCTTTAGTTTCAACGTACGTGGCGGTCGCTGTGAAGCCTGTCAGGGCGATGGCGTGATCAAAGTCGAGATGCACTTTTTACCCGATGTGTACGTGCCGTGTGATGTGTGTAAAGGCAAGCGTTATAACCGCGAAACACTGGAAGTGCGCTATAAAGGCAAATCGATTGACGAAGTGCTGGAAATGACGGTCGAAGACGCACGCGAGTTCTTTGAACCCGTTCCGGTGATTGCGCGTAAATTGCAAACCTTGATGGATGTCGGCCTCTCCTACATTCGCCTTGGTCAAGCGGCGACCACGCTCTCCGGCGGTGAAGCGCAGCGGGTGAAACTGGCGCGTGAATTGTCCAAACGCGACACAGGTAAGACCTTGTATATTTTGGATGAACCGACCACGGGTCTGCATTTTCACGATATCCAACAACTGCTTACAGTTTTGCATCGCCTGCGTGATCACGGCAATACGGTGGTGGTGATTGAGCACAACTTGGATGTGATTAAAACCGCTGACTGGATCATCGACCTTGGTCCTGAGGGCGGGCAAGGCGGCGGCGAGATCATTGCCCAAGGCACACCAGAAGATGTGGCCTTGGTCGAAGGTTCACACACTGCGCGCTTCCTTAAGCCTATGTTGAACTAGAAAAAACAGGTAAAGTGATGAAACCAGCTGCGCGCTGGTTTCATTGTTTACAATTACAGAAAACGTTTATGGCAACCATACATGTAAGTGGAACTCAGCTCGACCAGCCACCCGCCCGTATTCCGTTGAACAGAAAGTTTCTCGCGGCGATGGCGGTAGTGTTTCTGGTGGCGATGCACTTTTTTATGCCCAATCCCGGTGGTTCTGGGTTGGCGCTGTCGTTTAATCCAACCACTTGGATAGCCTTTTCGGTCGCCTTCGGTATCGGCTGCTACCATCTCGCTGGCAATCAGGCGCTGCGTTATTCCAAGTTGACCATCGGCTTACTGGTCAGTTGCGTAATCCTCTCTATCCCGCTGTTTTATTCCGGGGCCAATTACGAACTCTCGCTCGGACGCATGCTGGGTTTGTGGGCGGGGATGGCGTTTTTTATCCTGCTGCAACAGTTCAGCTTTAGTAATAAACATAAGCAGAGACTGCTGTGGCTGGTGGTGCTGGCGGTGGTGATTGAAGCTTGTCTAGGTTACTACCAATATCTGTGGCTTAAAGCGGACAACTGGATGGGCTACGACACGCTCTCCAATCGCCCTTACGGCATCTTCCAGCAACCGAATGTGATGGCTAGCTTTCTTGCGACAGGGTTGGTGATCTCGGGCTATTTGCTGGCAAGACAGCCACACAAATACAACAAGCATTTGAGCGAGATAACCTTGCTCTACCTTGTGCCGCTCTTCACCGTGCCACTGATTGTAGTGCTGGCATCTCGCACTGGGTGGCTAGCGGCGTTATTGGGCGTGTTACTGCTGCTCCCTTACCTCTACCGCTTTGGCACAAAAATTCGCTTTTGGGGTTGGCTCATCGCCGTCATTGCGGGGTTGGTGTTGGCCAGTGCCATGCTCAATAACGTCAATCCCGACGGTGACAGCCTCGCCGCACGCAAAGCCAATTTCGACTCAGCGCGCGAATACACCTTCCCGCAAACACTGGATATGCTGATAGAAAAACCGTTTACCGGTTACGGCTACGGCAACTTTGAATCCGCATACACCTTGTATACCGCAAGGCAGCACTTGCTTAATCACAATTATCCCGCAGGCTTACCCGCCATGGATCATCCGCACAATGAGCTGCTTTATTGGGGCGTCGAGGGGGGAATCATTCCGCTGATTGGGATTTTGCTGGCGGCCTTGTTAGTGCTTAACCGCATTATGAACACCAAGAAAGGCACACGTTTGGCGGTGTTCGCGCTGTTTGTGCCCATTGTGCTGCACAGTCAACTGGAGTATCCCTTCTACCATTCAGCGGTACACTGGTTGACCTTCATCATTTTGCTGTACTGGATTGATCAGCGCGCGACGCGGATGAAGTCTGTCTCTTTTAGTGTTATCAGCAAAACCGTCTTACGAGTGATGAGCTTAGTGGTGCCTATCCTCACGGCGTTTTATATGTTGAGCGCCCTGCACACCAACTATGTCCTAACCAAATTTGAAACCACACGACCACTGGATCCCGATCGCCTCAAGCAAGTGACCAATCCTGTGGTGTGGAAAGATCGCTTCGATTGGGATGTGTACAGCACCTATCTCAACATTGGCTTAGCCACTCAAGATGCGGCGTTAATCCAACCATATATAGACTGGTCGCTAGAGATCATCCAGAGCAAGCCGCGCCCGGCATTTTACTCCAATCTGATCCTCGCTTATCAAGGCTTGGGGGCTCTTAGTAAGGCCGAACAAGTGCGCGCCGAAGCGGAGTTTCTCTTTCCCAAACACGACTTTACTCAAGTGCAATATCAACCGCCCTCGAGTGCACGCTCAGCCACGGTTTCTGCGGGCCAATAAAGGCATCAAGCGAAGCGCATCCACGCTTCGCTTTTTTATTTAGAGCACCCGAGCGTTGTTACAGCGCCAACGACTCTTCTAATGCGCGAAGGCAGAGTGCAACATTTTCTTCTCGTGCTCCATAGCCCATCAAGCCAATGCGCCATGCTTTGCCCGCCAGCGCCCCTAAACCTGCGCCGATTTCTAAGTTATAGGTTTCGAGCAGGTGCGAGCGTACTTTCGCTTCATCAATGCCTTCCGGTACGTAGATAGCGTTGAGCTGCGGTAGGCGGTGAGCCTCATCAACAACAAAGCGAAAGCCGAGTTTCTCCAGTCCGGTTTTCAGTTTGTCGTGCATCTCTCTGTGTCTTGCCCACGCATTCTCCAGCCCTTCATTTTTCAGCATCAGTAGCGCTTCATGCAGTGAATAAAGACTATTGACTGGCGCCGTGTGGTGATAACTGCGTTTGCCTGCGCCGCTCCAATAGCCGAGTACTAAGCTTTGATCCAAAAACCAGCTTTGAATCGGCGTGGTGCGCGCCTGAATTTTTTCAATCGCGGCTTTTGAGAAGGTCAATGGTGACAATCCCGGTACGCAAGAGAGGCACTTCTGGCTGCCAGAATAGACCGCATCCAGCTGCCACTCATCCACTTTGAGCGGCACGCCACCGAGTGACGTCACGGTATCGGCAATGGTTAACAGCCCATGCGCTTTGGCTAGTTTACCGAGCGCCTCGGCATCGCTCATCGCACCGGTTGAGGTTTCGGCGTGCACAAAGGCGAGGATCTTGCTATCTGGATGCTCCGCAAGCGCTTGTTCTACCTTCTCAACTGAAACGGGGCAGCCCCATTCATCGTCCACCAGCACCACTTCGCCACCAGCGCGAATCACGTTTTCCCGCATCCGCTCACCAAACACGCCATTACGACACACAATCACTTTATCGCCGGGCTCAATCAGATTGACAAAGCAGGCTTCCATACCCGCACTGCCGGGCGCCGATACCGCGATGGTGAACTCATTTTCCGTTTGGAAAGCGTATTTGAGGAGCTGTTTTAGCTCGTCCATCATGGCGATAAAAAGTGGGTCTAAGTGGCCGACCGTCGGGCGACTTAACGCCTGCAACACCTGCGGAGAGATGTCCGATGGCCCAGGCCCCATAAGAATTCGACGTGGTGGATGAAAACTTTGTATCGTCATAGCGGCTCCTTGCTAAGCGTGAAAGGGTTGTTATGGACTTAGATTAGTATTGAAAGCTGAGCTTTCCACACTAAAGCAATATTTCCGCCACGGCAATTAGCCGACCGTCTTACAGGTCTAACCAGTGTCACAGTTTTGTTAATAAAAACTTTCACTCCTGCCTGAAATAGCCGTTGACATTAAGTGGCGAAAAACGTTCAATGTTTGAGCTTTATGCAGAAGAGGAGCACTGCCCAGGCAGGTGTTTCGTGGAGCCGCAACTCCGATACGAAATACTCAGGGGGAGCAGTGCCGAGGTAGATCAAGGTTGCTGGAATTGATCTGTCGGTTGACTTGGGTTGAGTCCCATCAACTGTCATCAGCACCGTCTGATGAAGAGCTTCTGAGGGACATTCTCTGATTATTCAAACTGACCTCTTTCAATTGCTCTATCCCCTTTCCTCACCAAACAAACATCGGATGTTGGGTTACCAACGATAGTTATTTTTTAGAAGTCGTGGGAGAAATGCCGTGAGCGCATTAAATGTAGCGAAATTTGGTGGAACCAGTGTGGCCAACTTTGAGGCGATGAGCCGCAGTGCCGCCGTGGTCGAAAACAATCCAGACACTCGTCTGGTGGTGAGCAGCGCCTGTTCTGGGGTGACCAACTTATTGGTTGAACTGGCCAACGGTGTACAAGCGCAAGAGCGACGCAACGAAATCCTCAGCCAACTGGCAGAGATCCACGATGCAATTCTCAATCAGTTGCAAGACGCCAGCGAAACTGCCGCCGAAGTGTACGCTCTGCTTGATACCGTAACCAGCTTAGCCGAAGCCGCTTCCATTCAAGCCAGCACTAAACTGACCGACCACTTGGTCGCCTGCGGTGAGCTGATGTCAACGCACATTCTCACTCAATTGATGAAAGAGCGTGGTTTGAATACGGTACGTTTTGATATCCGCGACGTACTGCGCACCGACAGCAACTTTGGCCGCGCAGAACCGGATGTAACGCAAATTGCCCTGCTCGCCCAAGAAAAACTATTGCCGCTGTGCCGTGATTTTATCGTCGTGACACAAGGCTTTATTGGCTCTGACCTTGATGGCAACACCACCACGCTTGGCCGTGGGGGAAGCGACTACAGCGCTGCGCTGATTGCTGAAGGATTAAAAGCGACGGGGCTTGAGATCTGGACCGACGTCCCGGGCATCTACACCACCGATCCGCGCATCGCGCCAAAAGCGGCTCCGATCCCTGAAATCAGTTTTGCTGAAGCGTCAGAAATGGCGAACTTCGGCGCGAAGATCCTTCATCCTTCGACGCTGGTTCCGGCGCTGCGTCATGATATTCCAGTATTTGTCGGCTCGTCCAAAGAGCCCGAGAAAGGCGGCACTTGGATTCGTCATGAAGCACAGAGCTCGCCGCTGTTTCGTGCGTTGGCCCTGCGCTGCAACCAAACCATGGTGACGCTGCGTAGTGCTAAGATGTTCCACGCCTACGGTTTCCTCGCCAAAGTATTTGAGATTTTGGCAAAGCATAAAATTTCCGTCGATCTGATCACCACTTCAGAAATCAGTGTTTCACTTACGCTGGATAAAACCAACACTTCGGGCGGTGCGCCTGAGTTGCCGCAAGCGGTTCGCAGCGAGCTTGAAGAGCTGTGCAGTGTGGAAGTCGAACACAATCTATGTCTGGTCGCCTTAATCGGCAACCACATGGAGACCAAAGGTTACGCTAAAGAGGTCTTCAGCACACTGGGCGATTTCAACCTGCGCATGATCTGTTACGGAGCGAGCGATCACAACCTGTGTTTCCTCGTTGATGCGCACGACTCGAAGAAAGTGATTCAAAAGCTGCACCAAGATCTGTTTGAGCAGCACAACTAATACTCACCAATGTAAAAATGGGTTGCCTCGTGGCAACCCATTTTTTTCGCTCGAAAGTGTGTGGTTTAACCGTTGATATTCGGCCCCAGCCATTTTTCCGCTTCAAGTAGATCCCAGCCTTTGCGCTGCGCGTAGTCTTCTACCTGATCTTGCTGGATCTGTGCGATCGCAAAGTAGCGCGATTCTGGATGAGAGAAATACCAGCCCGACACGGATGCCCCCGGCCACATTGCATAACTGCTGGTCAGTGACATGCCTATAGTTTGCTCGACATTGAGCAGTTCCCATAATGCGCCTTTTTCCGTGTGCTCCGGACACGCTGGATAACCGGGTGCAGGACGAATACCTTGGTATTTCTCGCGGATCAGTTCTTCATTGGATAAGTTTTCATCCGGCGCATAGCCCCAAATTTCTTTACGTACTCTCTCATGCAGATATTCGGCAAAGGCTTCTGCCAGGCGATCCGCCACCGCCTGAATCATGATCGCGTTGTAATCATCGCCCTGCGCTTTAAACTCATCAGCCAGCTCACGCTCATTGATGCCGCCAGTGACCGCAAACGCACCAATCCAATCCTTTTTGCCTGAGGCTTTCGGCGCAACGTAATCCGACAAACAGTAGTTGGCGCCTTTTGGCTTCTCGGTTTGCTGTCTTAAATTGTGCAGCACTTTGACCACTTGGCTACGCGATTCGTCGCTATACACCTCAATATCGTCACCAATGCTGGCGGCTGGGAAGAGCGCACACATGCCACTGGCTTTCATCAACCCTTCTTGCTCAATTTTATCCAGCCAATCATTGGCATCTTTGAACAAGCGCTGCGCCTCTTCACCGACCTCTTCGTGGTCGAAAATGGTCGGGTATTTGCCCACCAGCGACCACGTCATAAAGAATGGAGTCCAGTCGATATACTGACGCAAAACCGCCACATCAAAATCGGCAAACACATGCACACCCGGCTTAGCCGGTGCTGGCGGCGTGTAGCTCTGCCAGTCGATCGCCGCTTTGTTGGCGCGTGCTTCTGCCAAGGTGACTGGTTTACTTCTCGGTTTCTTCCGGTTGTGCTGATCGCGCACCAACTCATAATCGGCCTGCAAGCGTTCGACAAACGCCGGACGCAGTTCGTCAGACAGCAGCGAAGTACACACCCCAACCGCACGCGAAGCATTATTGACGTACACCACGGGATGAGAATAGTTCTGCTCAATTTTGACTGCGGTGTGCGCTTTGGAGGTGGTCGCACCGCCGATCAGCAGTGGCAAATCAAAGCCCTGACGCTCCATCTCTTTGGCCACATGCACCATTTCATCCAAAGACGGAGTGATAAGACCTGAGAGACCAATGATGTCGACCTGCTCTTCTTTGGCCACTTTGAGGATCTGTTCACACGGAACCATGACACCTAAATCAATGATTTCGTAGTTGTTACATTGTAAAACCACACCAACAATGTTCTTGCCGATATCGTGCACGTCGCCTTTCACCGTGGCGAGCAAAATCTTACCGTTGGTTGTACCGGACTGCTTAGACGCATTAATAAACGGCTCTAAGTGGGCCACCGCCTGCTTCATCACCCTCGCTGATTTCACCACCTGAGGAAGGAACATCTTGCCTTCCCCAAACAAATCACCGACCACGTTCATGCCGTCCATCAACGGCCCTTCAATCACTTCCAGTGGCTTAGACGCGTTCAGCCTCGCCTCTTCGGTGTCTTCGACGATAAATTCATTAATGCCCTTCACCAGCGCGTGTTCAAGCCGTTTAGCCACAGGCCAAGTACGCCACTCCAATGCCGAAGCATCTTCCACTTTGCCCACGGCATTTTCACGATACGCTTCGGCGATTTCCAACAATCGCTCAGTGCCATCTTCACGGCGATTCAGCACTACATCTTCGACCGCTTCACGCAGTTTCTCAGGCACGTTATCGTAAATTTCGAGCTGCCCGGCGTTGACGATGCCCATGTCCATACCGTTTTTAAAACAGTGGTAGAGGAATACTGCATGAATCGCTTCGCGCACATAGTTATTGCCGCGGAAAGAGAAAGAAACGTTCGACACCCCGCCTGAAATCATCGCATGCGGCAGATCGCGTTTGATGTCCGCCACCGCATTAATAAAGTCGACCGCGTAGTTATTGTGCTCTTCAATGCCAGTCGCGATGGCAAAAATGTTCGGGTCGAAGATCACATCTTCCGGTGGAAAGCCGACTTCATCGACCAGAATTCGATAAGCGTTGGTACAGATCTCCAGTTTGCGCTCGCGCGTGTCCGCTTGGCCCACCTCGTCAAACGCCATGACAATCACGGCCGCTCCATAACGGCGGATCAGTTTGGCCTGCTCAACAAACTTGGCCTTACCCTCTTTGAGGGAAATCGAGTTGACGATGCCTTTGCCTTGAATGCATTTCAGGCCCGCTTCAATCACTTCCCACTTCGAGGAATCGACCATCACCGGCACTTTGGAAATTTCTGGCTCGGACGCACACAAGTTGAGAAAACGCACCATACACGCCTCGGCATCCAACATGCCTTCATCCATGTTGATGTCAATAATCTGCGCGCCGTTTTCTACCTGCTCGCGGGCCACATCCAAGGCTTCATCGTAAAGCTCTTCTTTAATCAAACGCTTAAAACGCGCAGAGCCGGTTACGTTGGTACGTTCACCGACGTTAACAAACAAGGTATCTTTCGCTATCGTCAGAGGCTCTAGCCCAGAGAGACGACACGCCACCGGAATGTCTGGCAAGACACGCGGCGTGACCCCTTCAACCGCCAGCGCCATATGGCGAATGTGTTCGGGCGTGGTACCGCAGCAGCCACCAACGAGGTTGATAAAACCGCTTTGAGCCCACTCTTTGACGTGCACCGCCATCTCCTGCGGCGAGAGATCGTATTCACCAAACGCGTTTGGCAAACCCGCATTCGGGTGGGTAGAGACGTACGTTTCTGAGATACGTGACAGCTCTTCAACATACGGACGCAGTTCGTCCGGACCCAAAGCGCAGTTCAAACCAAACGAGATAGGTCTCACATGGCGCAACGCGTTGTAGAAGGCCTCGGTCGTTTGCCCAGAGAGTGTGCGTCCGGAAGCATCGGTAATGGTACCGGAGATCATTACCGGTAAGCTGATGCCAAGTTCCTCGAACACGGAATCGACGGCAAACGCGCACGCTTTCGCGTTCAAGGTATCAAAAATGGTTTCAATCAGAATGAGATCGGATCCGCCGCGGATCAGCGCTCGAGTCGATTCCGAATACGCTTGCACCAAAGCATCAAAAGTGACATTGCGGTAGCCCGGATCGTTCACATCGGGAGAAATAGAACAAGTACGGTTGGTTGGACCGAGCACCCCAGCCACATAGCGTGGTTTTTGCGGATTTTTAGCGGTCCACTCGTCCGCCGCTTCACGAGCCAGTTTAGCCGCAGCGAAGTTAATTTCTTCGCTTAAGCTTTCCATTTCGTAGTCCGCCATGGCAATGGTGGTGGCGTTAAAAGTGTTGGTTTCGAGAATATCGGCACCCGCTTCCAAGTAAGCGCAGTGAATTTCTTTGATCAACTGAGGCTGGGATAACACCAGCAAGTCATTGTTGCCTTTGAGATCACAGTGCCAATTTGCGAAACGCTCACCACGATAGTCTTGCTCTTGCAACTTGTAACCTTGGATCATGGTTCCCATACCACCATCAATCAATAAGATACGTTGCTTTAGTTGCGCTTCAATCTGCTCTCTAATATTACTTCCCACGATAATGCCTCATTCCTTTCATTATTTGCACATCCTATCACACAATCTTCAGGAGTCTAGACGTCTAAAAACTCTAATTACGTCTATTTGATGCACCTAGCCGATTGATAAAAGAATTAGCAAAAAATGTTTGCTATTTGTGCAGTGAAGAAAGAAAATTTCGTTCATAATTTGTTACAAAGAGAAGCTCATGTCGGTCTACTACACTCTCTGCTTTTTGTCTGCGGCAGCAATGCTGATTGCGTTCGTTAACAGCAAAATCGGCAAAATGCAGACCACCATCGCCATCACGGCGGGTTCTATGGTGCTGTCACTCCTTATCCTCATTGCGGGTCAAAATAATTGGTTTCATCTCACCGAGATCGCCACTCAAACGGTATCGAGTATCGACTTTGAAGATTTTCTTCTCAAAGGGATCCTCGGTTTCCTTCTGTTTGCCGGCGGGCTAGGTATTAAGCTTCCCAACCTCAAAGATCAGAAATGGGAAATTACCGTACTGGCTTTAGGCGCCACTCTGTTTTCTACCTTCTTCATCGGCTTTGTGCTTTACGGGGCATGCCAACTAATCGGTATCCAGTTTGACCTGATCTACTGCTTGCTCTTTGGTGCACTGATTTCCCCAACCGACCCTATCGCGGTGCTGGCCATCGTGAAAAAACTGCATGCGCCAAAACGCATTTCAACCCAAATTGAAGGCGAATCGCTGTTTAACGACGGCTTTGGTCTGGTGATTTTCGTGACACTGTTCACCATCGCTTTCGGTAGCGAAGCACCAACCGTCGGCAGCGTGACCATGCTGTTTATCCAAGAAGCGATTGGGGGCATTGTCTACGGCTTCGCTTTGGGTCTGCTGTTTCACTACCTGATCTGCGCGACCGATGACCACTCGATGGAGCTCTTACTCACCATAGGTGTGCCCACTGCAGGCTATGCGTTCGCTGAAGTGATCCACGTTTCTGGTCCACTGGCGATGGTGGTTTCAGGCATTATGATGGGCAACTGGACGCGCTTTATCGGCTTTTCCAAAGAGAGTGAAGACCACTTGGATCACTTCTGGGAACTGGTGGACGAGTTCTTAAATGGGGTGCTGTTTCTGCTGATCGGCATGTCGATGCTGCTGTTTAAGTTCCATCAGGAAGACTGGATCATGATGGCGATTGCGGTACCTTTGGTATTGCTCGCACGTTATTTGAGTGTCTTTATCTCATACATTGGTTTTAAGCGTTTTCGCAGCTACAACCCTTGGTCAATTCGTATTTTAACTTGGGGCGGCTTGCGCGGCGGCCTAGCGCTGGCCATGGCGCTGTCGATTCCTAGCGGCATTTGGGTGATTGAAGATAAGCTGATTGACGTTAAAGAGTTTATTCTGGTTATGACCTACGCGGTCGTGGTGTTCTCCATTCTCGTTCAGGGATCAACCATTACCCCTATGATTGAGAAAGCCAAAAAAGCTGAAGCCGACTACGAAAATGAGCAAGCCGAAAAAGACCTCGCTACAGGTGAAAGTGCTCAATCTCAGCACCCATGATTCAGTGCTTAGCAGGACAATCTACTGGCTGAGCGTTGATTTTGCTTGGTATAGAAGTATAGAAAAGGAGGCAAATGTGCCTCCTTTTAAACAGGTTTAACCTTGTTGGCCATGTTGTTGATTGCTAAACACCGCCGCTAGGTACAAAACTGGCCCTGATGATTATCTCTATTTGGCGTTGCGCTGCTTCACTTCCGCATCTAGGCTCTCGAGTTTCTCTTTCATTTGCTCGTGACACAGTTGCGCTAGCTCGCGTAGGTTCTCTTTTGCGTATCCTTCGGTGCTGATCGGAGGCAGCATTTCGACAATCACATGACCATTGTTACAACGGTTCAGTTTTAGGTGATCGGTTGAGCTACAGACGATAGGAATGATAGGCACACCAGCACCAATTGCCGCGTGAAATGCCCCCGTTTTGAACGGCAGCAGCCCACGGCCACGCGAACGGGTACCTTCTGGGAACATCCACACCGACACATCCGAGGCTTTCATGCTGGCCACCACTTGATCTATGGTGCCTTTCGCTTTAGTGCGGTTCGCCCGGTCAATCAAGATATTGCCTGTTAACCAGTACAATTGGCCGAAAAACGGAATCCAAACCAGGCTTTTCTTGCCGACCGTCACCACCTTCGGGGTCACGGCGGTTGAAACGGTAAACAAGTCCCAGTTGTTCTGGTGGTTAGCGATATAAATGTGCTGGCCACGCTGGTAAGCGTCTTCTGGGATGCGCAGTTCCAGTTTGATGCCATATACCGACGCCATTTTGGCAAACAGACGGCCAAAGGTAAAAACATGCTTCGGGTTACGCGGGCTAAGTAAGCAGTAGCCGCAGCCGAAGACGAACATCACAATCGCAAATAGCGCGGTTGCCAAGATACGTAAAAGGGCAATCATTCTGTTCTCCAGATGCCGATAAGATAAATAACCTAAATGTGTTTTGGACAATAGTTTGCCCAATTGATTTGCTGCGGGAAGCGGCTCATAAAAAAGCCGAAACTTGAGTTTCGGCTCTAGTTGAATCAAGGCAGTTTAGCTTGACTCACGAAAACGCTCAATATTTGCACCTAATGCATTGAGTTTATTTTCAATTTTGTCGTAGCCACGGTCGATATGGTAAATGCGATCAACGATCGTCTCCCCTTTGGCGATGCAACCCGCAATCACCAAACTGGCCGAAGCACGCAAATCGGTCGCCATCACCTGTGCACCACTCAAACGAGTCACATCGCCACAGATAACGGTATTACCTTCGATATCGGCCTTCGCTCCCATACGCATTAGCTCAGGAACGTGCATAAAGCGGTTTTCAAAGATGGTTTCGGTGATCACGCCGCCACCTTTTGCCATCATGTTGAGCAAAGTGAACTGAGCTTGCATATCGGTTGGGAAACCCGGATGGGGTGCGGTACGAACATTGACGGCTTTGAGCTCACGCCCAGTCATATCGACCGAAATCCAATCGTCGCCAGTTTCCACCAGCGCACCCGCTTCTTCTAGTTTGGCCAATACCGCTTCCAAAAGATGGGCATTGGTATTACGACACACCACTTTCCCGCCAGATACAGCCGCTGCGACCAAAAAAGTACCGGTTTCAATCCGATCAGCGACCACCGCATGACGCCCGCCACCAAGGCGTTCAACCCCTTCAATGGTGATGGTATCAGTGCCCGCGCCAGAAATTTTCGCGCCGAGCGTGTTAAGGAATTTGGCAGTATCGACAATTTCCGGCTCACGCGCGGCGTTATCCAGCACGGTTTTACCTTGTGCCAAGGTCGCGGCACACATGATGGTGATGGTTGCACCGACACTCACTTTATCCATCACGATGTGAGCGCCTTGTAAGCGGCCATCGACGGTTGCTTTCACGTAACCATCTTCCAGCGTGATGGTCGCACCCAGTTGCTCCAGGCCAGTGATATGCAAATCCACCGGACGGGCACCAATCGCACAACCACCAGGCAAAGAGACTTGACCATGACCAAAACGCGCGACCAGCGGACCGAGTGCCCAAATCGAAGCACGCATGGTTTTGACCAAATCATACGGCGCGCAGTATTCAGTAATTGAGCTAGGATCAACATGCACAGAACCATTGCGCTCGACTTTCGCGCCAAGGCGTTTGAGCAGTTCCATGGTGGTATCAATATCACGCAGGTGAGGAACATTGGCCACTTCAACAGGCTCTTCAGCCAAAATCGAAGCAAACAAAATCGGCAGTGCGGCGTTTTTAGCCCCAGAGATGGTCACTTCACCACTAAGCGGCTTGGTTGACCCAATAACACGAAACTTTTCCATTACTAAACCTTTACAGAGACATCAGTTTCTTATCACGGGCCCATTCAGCTGGCGTGTAAGTTTTAATCGAGACAGCGTGAATATCATTCCGCTGGATGTACTCCATAAGAGGTGCGTAAATCATCTGTTGTTTCTTAACGCGGCTCATTTCAGCGAAACGAGCGTCCACAGCAACCACTTCATAGTGGCTACCTTCACCTTTTACATGCACCTCTTCAAGGCTCAGTGCTTCTTCTAGTAACTGCTGTACTTTTGCGCTATCCACAATTTACCCCTGATAACTTTGAATATGTCCGGCAACCACGGTTTCGACGTTACTTAGTTGAAACAGTGTGCGCAACTGCGCTGGCACGAAACTGAGCATTATATGACAGTTTTGTCGTTTTGCATGCTCTATTAAGTGAATTAGCATCACCATTCCGGCAGAATCCACCCGTTTGATCTCGGCCAAAGAGCATTCCACCTGCGTCGCACCGGGCTTCCAATCCTGGGCAAATTGCCATAATGACGGCACTTCGTCACGATCTAAATCTCCGTGAAGAGCGATTTTATCTGCAGCGATTTGCTGCCATTGTGCCTGCGCCATTAATTTTTTACCTCGAAGCGGATAGGCTGCGCCGCCAACTGTTCCAGTTCTTTTGCAACGGCCAACACGCCTTCTTGGCGAATTTTGCCATTCCACTCAGATTGTTTGCTAGAAAGTAGGCTGATCCCTTCTGCCACCATATCAAACGCTTGCCACTCACCATCTTTTTCTTTACGCAGCTTGAACTCCAGTTTGATGTTCGGCCTTGGGGAATCAATGATATCGACCTTAATGCTAGTAATGCGTTTGGTGTCGTCCAGTGGTGGCTCTGGGCCAAACACCACTTTCTGATCGGTATATTGCGTGAGTACTTGGGCGTAAGAAGTCACCAAGTAAGCACGAAACGCGGTAATAAACTCACCCACATCTTCCCGCTTTGCCCCTTTCAAATTGGTACCTAATAATTTGAGTGCCGCGTATTTGTCGTTGATGTAAGGCATTAATTCTTCTTCAACCACTACTTTGAGGTGCTCAGGATTTTTCTGAATCAGCGCTTGATCGGCGGCCAAGCGGTTAAATGTGGCCTGAGAAACTTGTTTCATCATCTTGTAGGGATCGGTTTTATCGATCTCTTGTGCTGAGACATTGACGTTCAGCAGCAGTAACGCGACGGCCGCGAATAAACGTTGCAACATAATCATTCCTTCTTCGATTCTTCTTTGTTTCCTACGCTGTAGAGCACTTGTCCTATCAAATCCTCTAACACTAAGGCTGACTTGGTATCTTCAATGAAGTCGCCATCTTTGAGCATTTGCTCGTCATCAAAGACAAATCCTGGCACCAGACCGATATACTGCTCGCCAATCAGTCCTGAAGTTAAAATCTGCACACTGGACGTTTCTGGAAACTGGTCGTAGCGGCGGCTGATTGAGAGCGTGACAATCGGCACTAAGGTCTGCGGGTTAAGCTCGATAGAAGAGACTCGACCAATCACCACGCCCCCCACTTTTACTGGTGAACGCACTTTAAGGCTGCCAATATTATCGAACTCGGCTTTAAGTGCGTAACTATCGCCTGAACCCAAACTTTTTACGTCAGCAACCTGAAAAATCATTACTAATATTGCGCAAATTCCTGCTAAGACGAAACTGCCAACCCATAATTCTGTTTTGCGTGTTTGTTGCATGATTAGTTCCCAAACATCAGTGCGGTCAGTACGAAGTCAAGCCCCAGTACCGCCAAAGAAGAGTGTACCACCGTGCGCGTTGTCGCACGGCTAATGCCTTCCGAAGTTGGAATGGCATCGTATCCATTAAATAACGCTATCCAAGTCACGGTGATAGCAAAGACAACGCATTTGATCATGCTATTGCCAATATCTTGCCCAAGCTCAACCGAAGCCTGCATCGCCGACCAGAAACTGCCATGATCAATGCCTTTCCAGTCGACACCGACCAATTGACCGCCCCAGATGCCGACGGCCATAAAAATCATCGCCAGCAGCGGCATGGAGAGAAGCCCAGCCCACAAACGAGGCGCAATAACCCGCTTCAGCGGATCGACCGCCATCATTTCCATGCTGGATAGCTGTTCGGTGGCTTTCATCAAACCAATTTCAGCGGTGAGTGCCGAGCCGGCTCGTCCGGCAAACAGCAATGCCGTGACCACAGGGCCAAGCTCACGCAGTAGCGAGAGCGCCACCATCTGCCCTAAGCTGCCTTCGGCACCGTAATCGACCAGAATCACATACCCTTGCAGACTGAGCACCATGCCGATAAACAGGCCTGAAACCACGATGATCGCCAGCGATTGCACGCCGACACTATGAACTTGCTTAACTAACAATGGCAGGTTTCTTAGGGGTTGCGGGCGTGTGAATACGGCGCCGAACAACATCAGGCTCGCCCGTCCAAATGACTCGCAAATCGCCATAAAACGACGCCCGACCCCGGAGACAAAGTTGATTAATTCAGACATGGTCAAATAAATCCTTCTCAATACTCTGGGCGGGGAAGCGAAACGGCACTGGGCCATCGGCGTCACCCTGCAAGAATTGCTGGACACGCGGATCGCGGTTGTCTCGCAGCTCCTCCGGCGTACCTTTCGCAATCACCTTACCATCGGCCAGCAGGTAGACCCAATCAGCAATGCTCATCACTTCAGGAACGTCATGGGAAACAACGATAGAGGTCACCCCAAGCGCCTGATTGAGATTGCGAATAAGCTCTACCAACACCCCCATGGTGATCGGATCTTGGCCGACAAATGGCTCATCAAACATGATCAAATCCGGATCGAGCGCAATCGCACGTGCTAACGCCGCGCGGCGAGCCATGCCACCGGAGAGTTCACTTGGCATCAAGCTTGCTGCCCCTCTCAGACCAACCGCTTCGAGCTTCAACAGCACTAAGGTGCGAATCAGCTCTTCAGACAATTGGGTGTGCTCGCGCAGCGGAAAAGCGACGTTGTCAAACACATTGAGATCGGTAAACAGCGCCCCAGATTGGAACAGCATGCTCATTTTCTTGCGCGCTTGATAGAGCTTACTGCGCGATAACGCCGGGATATTGTCACCATCAAACCAGATTTCGCCCGCTTCGGGCAAAATTTGTCCGCCGATCAAACGCAATAAGGTGGTTTTACCAATTCCGGACGGCCCCATGATCGCGGTGACTTTGCCTTTCGGCACCTCAAGGTCAACGTGATCAAAGATCAGCCGCTGGCCTCGGGAGAAAGTCAGCCCTTTTATGGTCACTAAATCGTTGTTCGACATAGTCTCTCTTGTCAGTGTTTATTAGATGGGTCGTCAATTTGAGTTGCCATCATAAGCAGAATAGTTAGTAATTAAAAGCACTGTTCGATTAAATAACTCGCACAAAATAGTTACATATTGCACACAAACTGGCGCTGTAATCCTCTGCAGAATAGCAGAGGTAAAGCATACACGAATGCTCAACCCGCGGTGTAAAGCGCTAACGAAATCCTAATCCAGTCGTAATTTGTTACTTGTTTGTCTTCCCTTTTTTCGCTCAAAAAGTCAAAATTAGCGGTTAAACCTTCAACTCAATACAACTTTCTGGGAATCATCATGCTCGAAGCCATCGCGCTACTTATCGTCGGTCTTGTTCTACTGGTCTGGAGTGCAGACAAACTTGTGTTTGGTTCTGCGGCTTTAGCTCGCAACATGGGCATTTCACCGCTGGTGATCGGTATGACCATTTTGGCCATGGGTTCATCGGCACCAGAAATGATGGTTTCGGCTACGGCGGCGTTAGACGGCAAAACCGACACCGCGGTGGGGAACGTATTGGGTTCAAATATTGCCAACATCGCCTTAATTCTCGGCATCACCGCTTTGATTAAGCCGCTGTCAATCAGCTCCGCGATTGTGCGTCGTGAGCTGCCTTTGATGATCGCCGTGACTGTGCTGTCTGGTATTTTACTTTGGGACAGTCACTTAGGCTTTTACGAAGGCATTCTGCTGTTTGCTCTCTTCGGCGTGTTTTTATTTGCCATGCTGCAGATCAGCAAAAAAGAGCAACAGCGCGGCGATGCATTCTTAGACGAGCAGGAGTCGGAAATCCCACAAGGGGTGAGCAACGGCAAAGCGGGCCTGTGGATCGTCGTCGGCCTGATATTGCTGCCTCTGGCCGCGGATATGCTGGTCGATAATGCCGTCGTGATTGCCAAACATTTTGGGATGAGTGATCTGGTCATCGGCCTGACCATTATCGCGGTCGGCACTAGTCTGCCAGAACTCGCCGCCTCTCTCGCTGGGGCACTTAAAGGCGAAGATGACATGGCGGTGGGCAACATTATTGGCTCTAACGTGTTTAATATTCTTGCGGTGATGGGATTGCCGGGCATTCTCAACCCATCCGTGTTAAGCGAATACGCGATGGGACGCGATTTCTGGGTGATGCTAGCTATCTCGTTGTTGCTTGTTGTCATGGCGCTCGGCAAATCTCGCAGTATCAATCGCATCGAAGGCGGCATCCTGATGATCTGTTTTGTCGCTTATCAAAGCTATCTATTGATGAACATGGCCGCTTAATCGATCCGCTGAGGAGTAAACATGGCACTTTCGTTTGATTATCGCACCGTCGCACAGCAAGTTTTGACCACGGAAATCCGCGGGCTAGAACAGCTCGCGCAATACTTTGATCAGCAGTTTGAACAAGCTTGCGAGCTAATGCTGCACAATCAAGGCAAAGTGGTGGTGATGGGCATGGGCAAATCGGGTCACATCGGCAAAAAGATTGCGGCGTCGCTTGCCAGTACCGGCACCTCGGCATTTTTTGTGCATCCTGGTGAAGCCGCGCATGGCGACCTAGGTATGATTGAACGCGGTGATATCGTGCTTGCGATTTCCAACTCAGGTGAATCTTCAGAAATCCTCGCGCTTTTTTCGGTTCTCAAACGGCTGAACATCCGCATTATCAGCATGACTGGTAATCCAAGTTCAACCATGGCCAAACTGGCGGATTTCCATCTGCAGATCACCGTGCCAGAAGAGGCGTGTCCACTTGGCCTCGCGCCGACCACCAGCACCACCGCCACCTTAGTCATGGGTGATGCGATTGCGGTTGCGCTTTTGCAAGCCAGAGGCTTTACCGCCGAAGATTTCGCCCTGTCACACCCTGGCGGCGCACTGGGGAGAAAACTGCTGCTTAAGTTGTCCGATATTATGCACACAGGTCACGCCTTGCCTAAAGTTAACCCAGAGGCTTTGGTGCGCGATGCGCTGTTGGAAATTTCGCAAAAAGGCCTTGGCATGACAGCGATTGTCGATGAAAGTGACCACTTACTCGGTATTTTTACCGACGGCGATCTACGTCGCATTCTCGATAAGCGTATCGACATTCACAGTGCGAAAATTGGCGACGTCATGACAGAGCATCCAACCGTCGCGGATCCCAATCTGCTGGCAGTCGAAGGACTTAATTTGATGCAGCAGAAAAAAATAAACGGCCTGATGCTGTGCCAACACGGTAAATTGGTCGGCGCGCTGAACATGCACGACCTTCTTAAAGCCGGAGTGATGTAATGACCCATTCTGTTGAAACGCTATACGGCCCTGTCGAGTCGGCGGTTTTTGCTATCGCCAAAGAAATCAAACTACTGATCTGCGATGTGGATGGGGTCTTTTCCGATGGCCTTATCTACATGGGTAACGACGGCGAAGAGTTGAAAACGTTCCATACTCGTGATGGCTATGGCGTGAAATCGTTGATGAACGCCGGCATTGAAATCGCCATCATCACGGGCCGCCGCTCACAAATCGTTGAAAATCGGATGAAAGCCTTAGGCATTTCCCTGATTTATCAAGGGCAAGATGACAAAGTGAAAGCCTATGCTGATATTTGTGACAAATTGTCCATCAGCCCACAGCAGACAGGTTATATTGGTGACGATCTGATAGACTGGCCAGTAATGGAAAAAGTCGCGCTCAAAGTGTGTGTTGCCGATGGTCACCCACTGCTCGCTCAACGTGCCAACTATGTGACCCGAATCAAAGGCGGTCACGGTGCTGTTCGCGAAGTGTGTGATCTGATTTTGCAGGCACGCGATGAGCTGGATGTTCATAAAGGTTTGAGTATATGAATGTCGCTCGCATCCTATATGTGTTGCTCTTTTTTGTTGCTTCTTGGTCGGCTTATTACTTATATAGTCAACGTGAAGCACAGACGATTCAAGTGGCGCCGAATCTTGAACTGCCCATGTTCAGCGGTACGGCTCTCAAGAACACCAGTTACAATGAATATGGCCAACGCAGTCACCAGATAGCATCGTCACATTTAGATCATTACGCCAAAAGCGGTGATACCATTTTTGAGAATCCGACACTGGCTATCTACCGTGACGGCGAAGCGTTAGAGTGGAAAGTCAGCGCCAAACGCGCGGTACTGAACGACAAACAGGTTCTGACGCTTTACGATAATGTGCTGATGCAAAATCTGTTGCCGGATGCGGGTTTTGATACCCTAGCCACCGCCAAGCTGGAGATAGATCTGGCCAATCGTGATTTTCGCGCCGATCAGCAAGTCCTGCTGGTAGGCCCACAATTTGAAACAAGCGGAGCGGCAATGCAAGGCAACCTGCAAACCAATACCGCCACTCTGTATAATAAAGTTCAAGGTAGATATGAGACCCTTACACCTTAGCCTCTTTGCATTCGTTTTAGCTGCCCCAAGTGCCTTTGCGCTCAAATCGGATACTCAGCAACCTGTCTACATCGATTCTAATTCTCAACAATTAGATATGCGCAGCAATCAGGTCATTTTTGAAGGGAATGTCTCGCTCAAACAAGGCAGCATTAGCATTAACGCCGAGCGGATTGTCGTTACCCGCGACAAAGAAAAAAATGCCATTCATAAAATTGAGGCCTTTGGTAAACCTGCGACATTTTCACAACTGACTGACGATGGCCGCACCCTCAGTGGCAAAGCCAACCAGTTGGATTACGAAGTCACTTCCGATCAACTGGTGATGCTTGGTCAGGCGGAGCTGTCTCAAGATGGTAACGTCATCAAAGGCTCGTCGATCAAATACCAAATCGCGCAGCAGAAATTGATTGCTGACAGCTCACACAACGAGCGTGTCACTACCGTATTACAACCAAGTCAGGCGAATAACTAACATGGCCGTTCTGAGAGCAAAAAATCTCGCTAAGAGCTACAAAAAGAGAAAAGTCGTCACTGACGTCAGCTTGCAAGTCGAATCAGGGCAGATCGTTGGCTTGCTTGGGCCCAACGGTGCAGGCAAAACCACCTCTTTTTACATGATTGTGGGCCTAGTACCACGCGATGCTGGCACCATCAGTATTGACGATCAAGACATCAGTATTCTACCGATGCACAGCCGTTCTAAATTAGGCATTGGTTATCTTCCTCAGGAAGCCTCGATTTTTCGCAAGCTTTCTGTGGAAGACAACATCATGGCCGTGTTGCAAACGCGCAACGAGCTCACTCGCGAAGAACGCCAAGACAAACTCGAAGATCTGTTGGAAGAGTTTCACATTCAGCATATTCGACAAAGTGCGGGCATGGCGTTATCTGGCGGCGAGAGGCGCCGAGTCGAAATCGCCCGTGCTCTGGCGGCCAATCCTCAGTTCATCCTACTGGACGAACCGTTTGCTGGTGTTGACCCTATCTCCGTCATCGACATCAAAAAGATCATTGAACATCTGCGCGATCGCGGCCTTGGCGTGCTGATCACCGACCACAATGTACGCGAAACACTGGACGTATGTGAGAAAGCGTATATCGTCAGTCAAGGGCACCTGATCGCCGAAGGGACCCCGGAACAAGTTCTCAACAATGAGCAAGTAAAACAAGTTTATCTCGGCGAACAATTCCGACTATGATTAAATAAACAACGGCAGATTCTGGGAATAACAAGGTAAGTAATACTGAATGAAACCCTCATTACAACTCAAGCTAGGTCAACAGTTAGCCATGACGCCGCAGCTTCAGCAGGCTATTCGCTTGCTGCAACTGTCGACATTGGATCTTCAACAGGAAATACAGGAAGCACTGGAATCCAACCCTCTACTTGAAGTCGAGGAGAGCCATGACGAGCCACAAGCTAACCATGAAGACAAGCCCAGCAATGAAGGGAACGATTCTGATGATTTCAGCGCCGAAGTCGACTTGCCGGACAGCTCAGACATCATAGAGAAATCCGAAATCAGCAACGAGCTGGAAATCGATACCACTTGGGATGATGTTTACAGCGCGAATACAGGTAATACCGGTATCGCCTTAGACGACGACATGCCTGTGTATCAAGGGGAAACCACCGAAACCCTGCACGACTACCTATCGTGGCAGCTCGACCTTACGCCGTTCAGTGAAACCGATCGCATGATTGCCTTTGCCATCATCGACGCCGTGGACGACACAGGTTACTTAACCATCAGCCCAGAAGAGATTTTAGAAAGCCTAAACAGCAGCGACATTGAGCTGGATGAAGTGGAAGCGGTGAGAAAACGCATTCAGCAATTTGACCCGCTTGGTGTCGCCTCGCAAAACCTGCAAGAGTGTCTACTGTTACAACTCGCCACGTTTCCTGCCGAAACGCCATGGTTGTCTGAAGCCAAATTAATCTTGCTGGAGCACATTGAAGCACTAGGCAACCGTGACTACAAGCTGATCGTCAAAGAGGCTAAGCTCAAAGAAGAAGATCTACGCGAAGCACTGAAACTGATCCAGCAGCTAGATCCCAGACCAGGGAGCAAGATCAACCCGACCGAAGCCGAGTACGTCATTCCCGATGTGTCTGTGTTCAAAGAGAGCGGTAAGTGGAGCGTGGCGATCAATCCCGACAGCATTCCAAAGCTTAAAGTGAATCAGCAATACGCCCAGTTGGGACGCGGAAACAGCGCCGACAGTCAGTACATTCGCAGCAATTTGCAAGAAGCAAAATGGCTAATAAAAAGCCTAGAGAGTAGAAACGAGACACTGCTCAAAGTTGCACGATGCATAGTTGAACATCAGCACGATTTCTTCGAGTATGGGGAAGAAGCTATGAAGCCCATGGTGCTGAATGATGTGGCTATGGCGGTTGAGATGCATGAGTCGACCATCTCCCGCGTGACTACACAAAAGTTCATGCATACCCCCAGAGGGATTTTTGAATTGAAGTATTTCTTCTCCAGTCATGTGAGTACCGACAACGGAGGAGAGTGTTCATCGACAGCAATCCGCGCACTCATCAAAAAACTGGTGGCGGCAGAAAACATTGCCAAACCGTTGAGTGATAGCAAAATTGCTGCGCTACTGGCTGACCAAGGGATTCAAGTCGCTCGGCGAACAATTGCCAAGTACCGGGAGTCCTTAGGCATTGCCCCTTCAAGTCAGCGCAAACGCCTGCTTTAGGCCACAACTGAAAAGGAAAGTCTATGCAAATCAATATCCAAGGCCATCACGTTGATCTTACCGATTCAATGCAAGACTATGTTCACTCCAAGTTTGATAAACTTGAGCGATTTTTTGACCACATCAACAGTATCCAAGTGGTCCTCAAAGTTGAAAAAATTCACCAAATCGCTGAAGCTACGCTCCACGTAAACCACGGCGAAATTCATGCTTCATCCGACGATGAAAACATGTACGCTGCCATAGACTCCCTGGTCGATAAACTCGTCCGCCAGTTAAACAAACACAAAGAAAAACTTAACAGTCATTAACCATGCAACTTAGCACAATACTTTCACTGAACTGCACCAAGAGTGCAGTTCAGTGCTCTAGCAAGAAAAGAGCCCTCGAAATCATCAGCAACCTGGTTGCAGAACACACTGGCCAAGATTCCACTGCCTTGTTTGAGTGCATGCTCAGCCGAGAAAAAATGGGCAGCACGGGTATCGGTAACGGTATTGCCATTCCCCACGCACGCATGACATCTGCTGACCACGCGGTCGCCGTTTTACTGCAATGTGAACAACCGATAGAGTTTGACGCCATCGACAACCGTCCAGTCGACCTTCTGTTTGCGCTTTTGGTGCCAGAAGAACAGTGCAAAGAACACCTGAAAACCCTCTCCTCCATGGCAGAACGCCTGAGCGACAAGCAGGTGCTGAAAATGTTGCGCAATGCCAAAAGCGACCAAGAGTTGTACGACATCATGGTCAGCGAGCAACAGGACGCCTAAGCGATGCGACTCATCATCGTCAGTGGACACTCCGGAGCCGGCAAAAGCGTTGCTTTGCGCGTTCTGGAAGATCTCGGTTACTACTGTGTCGATAACCTGCCAGTCAATCTGCTTGACGCGTTTGTTCAGTCCATCGCCGAAAGCAAGCAAAATGTCGCGGTCAGTATCGATATTCGCAACATTCCCAAACGCATGAAGGAGCTTTCCGAGACCTTAAAGAAGCTCAAAGAGAGCCTTGATGTTTCGGTGGTTTTTCTCGATGCCGATAAAGAGACCTTGCTCAAGCGCTACAGTGAAACTCGCCGCATCCATCCACTTTCTAAGGGTGAACATACCCACACGCTCGATCAAGCGATTGATCAAGAGAAGAAGATCCTCAAACCATTGCGAGAGATTGCCGATATCCTGCTCGACAGCAGCAATCAATCACTGCATGAACTGAGTGAAACCATTCGCACCCGAGTCGAAGGCCATGAACGGAAAGAACTGATCATGGTGTTTGAATCCTTCGGCTTTAAATATGGCCTGCCAACCGACGCAGACTATGTGTTTGATGTGCGCTTCCTACCAAACCCGCATTGGGAACCATCGCTGCGACCCATGACCGGTCTGGATGGCCCGATCAAAGCCTTTTTGGAGCGCCACGAAGAAGTATTAGAACTCAAGCATCAAATAGAAAGCTTTATCGAACATTGGCTACCGATGCTGGAAAAGAACAATCGCAGCTACCTCACTGTGGCGATTGGCTGTACCGGCGGAAAACATCGCTCCGTGTACTTAACTCAGCAAATTGGTGAATATTTTGCCGAGCTTGGGCACAAAGTGCGAATTCGTCACACTGGATTAGAAAAGCGCAACAAGGAATAGCCGTGGAACAGAGTCGCAAGGTATTGATACAGAATCGTTTGGGTCTACATGCACGCGCGGCTGTAAAGTTGGTTGAGCTGGCACAAAGCTTTGAAGCTGAAGTTACCATCGACAATGAAGAGGACAAAACCGCCGCGGCTGACAGCGTTATGGGTCTGCTGATGTTGGAATCGGCGCAAGGGCAATATGTCACCATTCACGCCAAAGGTCCACAAGCACAAGTCGCCTTAGACGCGATTTGCCACCTGATAGAAGACAAATTTGATGAAGGTGAATAATTCGCCAATGTGATGCAAGCGTTGCTCTGACCACTGCAAGATTTGTTGATGAAACTCGCATCTTCTGGTTACTTGCGTATAGAATTAAGTTATTATTCAAAGCATTGTAAATATCCAGGAATCAGGGGGTCACAATGGCAGAGCAAATAGAATTCGACCAAGCTCACCAAGCCCTCCAAGAAGTCACCGAAGCGCTGGAAAACGGCCGCTTCGTCCATGTCCGCCGTCAACTTCAGGACATGGAACCCGAAGATATCGCCCACCTTTTAGAAGCTTCCCCGCGTAAAAGTCGTGAAGTGCTCTGGCAGCTCACCGACCCTGAAGATTACGGTGAAATTCTCGATGAGCTTAGCGAAGACGTCAAAGATAACCTTGTCTCAAAAATGGCCCCTGAAGCGCTCGCTGAAGCCACCGAAGGCATGGATACCGATGGCGTCGCTTACGTTCTGCGTAGCTTGCCAGATAACGTTTCGCGTGAAGTTTTGGCACAGATGGATGCAGCCGACCGCTTACGGGTTGAAACTGCACTTTCCTATCCGGAAGATACCGCGGGCGGATTGATGAACACCGACGTTATCACCATTCGTGGTGACGTCGACGTTGACGTAGTCCTGCGCTACCTGCGTATGAAAGGGGAACTGCCAGAAAACACCGATGCTCTGTATGTGATCGATGAAGAGAGTAAGCTGATAGGCGAGCTCTCTATCACCGCGCTGATTACTACTCAGCCAGACGTGAAAGTCAGCGAAGTGATGGAAGATGTCGATGACGCCATTACAGTTGATACCAGCGATTCCGATGTCGCAAGCCTGTTTGAACGACGTAACTGGATCTCTGCGCCGGTGATTGACGAGAACTACCATCTGGTGGGGCGAATTACCATCGATGACGTGGTCGATGTGATTCGTGAAGACGCCGAGCACTCGATGATGAGTATGGCGGGCCTGAATGATGAAGAAGACACCTTTGCGCCTGTGGTTAAATCGGCGCGAAAGCGCAGCGTTTGGCTCGGCGCGAACGTGCTCGCCGCCCTTGCTGCCGCTTCTGTTTCCAACATGTTTGAAGCCACGCTGGATCAAATGGCGGCTATCGCGGTCCTGATGACCATAGTGCCTTCAATGGGCGGTGTGGCTGGCAACCAAACCGTTGCACTGGTGATTCGTGGCTTAGCACTGGGTCACATCGGTGACTCCAACCGCCGTGAACTCTTGATGAAAGAGGCTGCGATTGGTTTTCTCAATGGGGTGATGTGGGCGCTGATTATTGGCGGCATCGTGGTCGCGTGGAAAGGCAATTGGGTGCTCGGTGGGATCATTTCTGCCGCGATGATGACCAACCTGATTGTTGCTGGCATCGCCGGAGTCTCTATCCCGATTTTGTTGAAAAAGATGAATATCGATCCGGCACTGGCTGGCGGTATGGCACTGACCACCGTTACCGATGTGATCGGATTGTCGGTTTTTCTTGGGCTGGCCACCATTTTGATCTGACTTTTACCAGCCTAATCCAACGCATTAAAAAGGTTGCCCATCGGCAACCTTGTTTGTTTTTAGCGCTTTTGTGTAGCAAGACAACCGAAGGCTATTCACCCGCGATTTTCATCGACTCTAACAAAATCGAGCCTGTTTGAATCTGCGAGCGCGTTTCCACATCACTGCCGACCGCGACAATGTGCGTAAACATCTCTTTGAGATTACCTGCGATGGTGATCTCTGACACTGGGTATTGGATTTCACCATTTTCTACCCAGAAACCCGCTGCGCCACGGGAGTAATCCCCCGTCACCACGTTGACACCTTGTCCCATCACTTCAGTAACCAGTAACCCCGTGCCGAGCTCTTTGAGCATCTGACTAAAAGTCTGCCCGGTTGATTTGACAAACCAGTTATGGATACCGCCGGCGTGACCGGTTGGTGCCATGTTCATTTTGCGCGCCGCGTAACTGGTCAGCAGGTAAGTGGCCAGCACGCCATCGGTAATGATCTCTCTATCTTGAGTGAACACGCCTTCGCTATCAAATGGGCTTGAAGCCAGACCGCGTAGAATATGCGGGCGCTCGCTGATATTGAACCACTCAGGTAGCACCTGATGACCCAATTTGTCGAGCAAGAAAGAAGATTTACGATAGAGATTGCCACCGCTGATCGCCATCACTAAGTGGCCCATCAAACCCGTGGCTACATCCGGAGCAAACATCACCGGGAACTTACCCGTTTTCAGCTTACGCGCATCCAAGCGTTGAATGGTTTTTTCCGCCGCTTCTTGGCCGACTTGCTCTGGCGTCCACATGTCATCGCGATGACGCGCCACGGTATAGCTGTAATCGCGTTCCATCTCACCATTTTTGCCCTCACCAATCACACAGCAACTGATGCTGTGACGGCTCGATGCATAGCTCGCTAGCAAGCCGTGGCTATTGCCATACACGCGCACACCATAGTGGCTGTCATAGCTTGCGCCATCGCTCTGCTTAATTTTATCGCTATAACTCAGCGCTTCACGCTCGGCAGCAATGGCAATCTTCGCTGCGTAATCTGGATCCGGCGTGTCTGGGTGGAAGAGATCAAGGTCTGGGATATCTTTGACCATCAACTCGGCCGGAGCCGGGCCGGAACAAGGATCTTCCGAGGTGTACAGCGCAATATCCAACGCCGCCAATACGGTTTGCTGAATCGCTTTTTCACTCAGATCCGAGGTCGAGGCGCTGCCTTTACGCTGACCACGGTAGACGGTAATGCCAAGCGCGCCATCACTGTTGAACTCGACATTTTCGACTTCACACAAACGAGTAGAGACACTGAGCCCGGTCGTCTTAGTGATCGCGACTTCCGCTGCGTCGGACTGTTGCGCCGCGAGCTCCAACGCTCTGGCAACGGCTGCTTCAAGCTCAATTCTCTGTTGAGCAACTTGCTGTTTTACATCCATATCTCAATAATCTTTGATGAGCGATAGGCTAAGAATAACAAGAATTTCGCTTTCTCCCCACGATTCTTGTTAAAATGGGGCTAATCTTATTGAGAGAAAGTGACATAGGCAGAAAAGATGGCTCGTAAAAACCAAAAAGCGCCATGGGAACCAGAAGAAGAAATCATCATAGTCAGCAAATCTGAGATGAAACGCGATATGGATGAGTTGCAAAAACTGGGGGAAGAGTTGGTTGAACTCAAACCTTCCGTATTGGCGAAATTTCCGATCAGTGAAGATTTGCTTGAGGCGATCAAAGATGCGCAACGTTTTAAAAACGAAGCACGTCGTCGCCAACTGCAATACATCGGCAAAGTGATGCGTCAAGAAGATCCAGAACCGATTCAAGCGGCGTTGGATAAACTGCGCAACAAACATTCACAAAACACGGCGGTGCTGCACAAGTTAGAAACGCTGCGTGATCGCGTGATTGCCGAAGGGGATAGCGCAATTGACGAGGTGGTGGAACTCTACCCTGCTGCGGATCGTCAGCGCTTGCGTCAGCTTGCTCGTACCGCACTCAAAGAGAAGCAAAACAACAAACCGCCCAAAGCGTTTCGCGAAATTTTCCAAGTTCTTAAACAGCTTAATGACGAAGCAATCGCTTCATCGTTGTAAAAAACAAAGGTTGGCCTTGTGCCAACCTTTTTCTTATCCACGTTTCAAACGTTAACTTCCCGCTTGGACAAACTCAGCTAAGGCGCGATTGGCATGCGTGGTGGTTAACTGCGCCATGGTGCCGAACTGCTCAACATGACCATTGGCAATGTAGACAAAATGGCTGGCAATCGCACGAGCATCACTCACGTGGTGCGTCACCATCAATACGGTGATATTGCGCTCCTTGGCGAGATGTTTCACCAGTGCCAACATCTCTTCACGCAACACCGGATCGAGTGCCGAAAAAGGCTCATCCAGCAGCCAGATCGGATTGGGCTGCACAAAGCACCTTGCCAGCGCCACTCGCTGACGTTGCCCTCCCGACAATTGTTGCGGCAAACGCGACAGATAAGACGCAATGCCCACTTGCTCTGCCGCCTGTTGCACCTGCTTGTGCTCGGCAGAGCTCAATTTGAGCCCAGGCTGTAAGCCCAAAGCAATATTTTGCTCCACCGTGAGATGAGAAAAGAGATTGTGCTCTTGAAACAACATGGAAAACGGACGCTGATAAGGCGGCTTGTTGCGTAAAGAGAGTCCGCTGACCGCCATCTCGCCCGATTGCGGTTCAATGAACCCGGCGATCAGCGCCAACAGCGTCGATTTGCCCGCGCCACTTGGGCCCATCAGCGCGACGATCTCCCCTTGCGCGACCTGCAGATCAAAGTGAAACAACGCATCGTGGTAGTAATACTTCACCTGATTGAGAGTTAACATGATTCCTCACTAACGCGGGTGGTAAATAGACGTTCGGTCAGGGCAAAACAGCCGACACTGAGCAGCAGTAAAGTGAGCGAGACCACTGCGGCCGATTCCATCTGGTAACTGCCCAGCAGTTGGAAAAGGTACAAAGGCAGCGTGCGAAAATCTTGGCTACCAAACAGCGCAATCGCGCTAAGATCGCCAATCGCAAACATAAAACAGAGCGCAAACGCTGAAGCGAGCGGTTTCGATAGCGCGCGCAGCTCAATCACCCGCAAGCGGTTTAGGCCGCGTATACCTAAACTGGCACACAGATATTGGTACTGCTGCTCAATGTGCAACATTGGCTGAGCCAAGGTTTTGATCGCGTACGGCAGCGCCATCAAGCTATTGACCAAAACCACCACCACTAACGCTAAGCTAAAAACGTCGGTCACGCTGCGCAGCAGCAAGAAAACACCCGTACTAATCACTAGCCCCGGGGTGACTAAAATGATGGTGCCCACCATCTCCAAACTATCTGCGCGGTGGCGATGTTGCCCAATGCGCCAGATGCGACTGGACGAGAGAATCGCCATGCCGGCCGCCACTGCGAGCGTGGCAGAAAGCAGTGCGACTTGCAGTGATGCACCAAGTGCCGACCAAAAACGAGCATCAGCCAGCACCTCAACCACTTTGCCATTCACCCCAGAGAGCAGCACCATCAGCAGCGGCGGTAACACCAAAAGCGTGGCAGCCAAAATCCAAACGTAGTCCCAAATACGCAGCAGGCCACTGTCGCGCACTAAAAAAGGGGATTCGCTGCCACTGCCAGCAGAAACCGGTAAAGGGCGCGCCAATTTTTGTAGCGCCAGCGCCAAAACGCCGCATAGCAACATTTGCCAGATAGCCAGAATCGCCCCGCTTTGCAGATCGAAATCGAATTTAATCGCCTGATAGATAGCCAGTTCAATGGTGGTGGATTTCGGCCCACCGCCCAACGCCATCACAGTGGCGAAGCTAGTAAAACAGAGCATGAACACCAAGCCGCCGACATGTGGCAACTGTTGACGCAGCCTTGGCCACTCAACAAAACGAAACTTATCCCAAGGTGACATACCGAGGTGAGCAGCCAGTTTATGCTGCTCTGCCGGGATCGATTCCAGCGCTTGTAGCAGCAAACGCGCGGCATACGGCAGATTGAAAAACACGTGAGCAAGCAAAATACCACTCAAACCGTAAATGGAGAACGAGTTCAAGTAGCCCGCTTGTTGCAACAGACTCACCAACCAACCACTGTTGCCATAAATCGCCAAAAGACCAAACACCCCGACCAACACCGGTAAAACCAGTGTTGAGGCAAACAGCTTCAACAGCAGATCGCGACCAGGAAAACGTCGTTTGGCCAACGCCTGCGCCACCGGGATCGCCAAACTGACGCTGAGCAGCATCGACAAAAAAGCCTGCCAGAAACTGAACTGGGTGACATGACGATAGTAAGGATCGCGCCAGATGATGCTCACATCCAGCGAGGGCGCCGTAGAGAGGAGCGCTGCCAGCGCAGCAATGACAAAGGTCGCGATCATCACCGCGACCCCAATGCCCGCTTTAGGTACAGAATTCAACGTGCAGCCTTAAAACGTCAGCGCGCTTTGCCACTCGCGGATCCAAGGCTTGCGCATTTCGGCCACCTTTTCAGGAGTGAAGCTGAGTGATTTCACCGGCACAGTTAAGGTGTCAAAACCCTCAGGCAGTTTTACGTCGGTGACCGGATACATCCAGTTGCCCGTTGGCATCGCCGCTTGGAATTCGTCACTTAAAATAAAGCGCATAAACTCATCGGCCAGTTGCTGTTTTTGGCTGCTTTTCACTTTCGCCGCCACTTCCACTTGCATGTAGTGCCCTTCAGAAAAGCCTGCCGCCGCGTATTTCGCGTCATTTTCCGCAATCAAGTGATAAGCCGGAGAGGTGGTGTACGACAACACCATATCCGACTCGCCTTTGAGGAACATAGAGTAAGCTTCCGACCAACCCTTAGTAACCGTCACGGTCTTTTTCGCCAGTTGCTGCCAAGCTTCGCTGGCGCTATCGCCGTAAACGGATTTGATCCACAACAGCAAACCTTGCCCCGGAGTTGAGGTGCGCGGATCTTGATAGATCACTTTGAGATCGCGACGCTGCTCCACCAGCTCTTTTAAGCTCTTCGGCGGGTTAGCCAGCGTCTCTTTGTTGTAGATAAAAGCAAAGTAGCCGTAATCATAAGGGACAAACGTCGTATCAGACCACCCCTTTGGCAGCGTAACTGCACGGGTATCGACCTGATGTTCTGCCAGCAAACCCGTTGCTTTGGCTTCAGCCATCAAGTTGTTGTCCAGCCCGAGCACCACATCCGCTTTGCTGTTCTTGCCTTCAAGACGCAGACGGTTAAGGATCGACACGCCATCATCCAGCGCAACAAAGTTGACGTCACAGCCACATTTCGCTTCGAACGCTTTTTCGATCGTCGGGCCCGGGCCCCAATCGGCGGCAAAAGAGTCGTAAGTGTAAACAGTGAGGGTGTTATCGGCAGCCAAAGCGGGGGCAGAAGTAACAATCGCTAGGGCAATCAGGTTAAGAGTGGTTTTCACGGCTCGCTCTCCATTTGCGTTGCATGACATGAGTGGAGCGGCACAGGTTTGAAGTCGGTTTTAATCTTCCATTGCGAATTAAATTCCTGACTCAATTCCTACGCCAGCATTATCTGGTTCAGGTATACGGGTCCCAGGCGATGGCCTGATCTCAGCTTCTGCGACAAAAATGCGCAGATGAGCTCCCCGATGAGTGAGGCGGATTGTAATGCGAAACGTTCGCTTTGGCTATACGTGCTCGTCACGCGAGCGGTTATCGTACCCCCAGCGCGGCACTAAGCCTTGCTCGACCCCAAGATGGTCAAGAATGCGTGCGACCATAAAGTCGACCAGATCTTCAATACGTTGTGGTTGATGGTAAAACCCCGGCGCTGCGGGCATGATGGTCACGCCAAGCTGCGATAACTTGTGCATATTTTCCAGATGCAAAGTGGAAAACGGCGTTTCGCGCACCACAAGGATCAATTGACCGCGCTCTTTCAGTACCACATCGGCGGCGCGCTCAATTAAATTATCCGACATGCCGTGCGCTATCGCCGCGACACTGCCCGCAGAGCAAGGGCACACCACCATCTGCTTTGGCGCGGCGGAGCCGGAAGCAACGGGAGAGAACCAATCGTCCTTACCGCACACCACCAGCTTCTCGGCCGAGCAGCCCAGATAATTTACCAGAGTGCTTTGCGCAGCTTGTGGATTGGCGGGCAACTTCAGCCTCTGCTCAGTGGCTAGCACCACGCGCGCGGCAGAAGAAATCAGCAGGTACACCTGATAATCCGCCGCAAGCAGGCATTCAAGCAGGCGTAAACCATATGGCGCACCAGATGCGCCCGTAAACGCCAGTGTGATTGTTTTTTGTTTTTCAGTCATCGTCATTTCAGTTGGCATGATTTCAGTTGGAACGATTATGGGCCGAGTCAGTCAGACGCCTTTTCCAGTGCCGCCAGCAACTTGCCATGAATGCCGTCAAAACCGCCGTTACTCATCACCAAGATTTGCACCCCAGATTTGGCACGGCTGGCAATTTGCGCAACAAACTCATCCATATTGTCACTGGTAAACGCAGGCTGGCGACATTGTGCCGCCACGGCCTCGACCGACCAATCCAAACCCGGCGGTTGGAATAAAAACACCTCATCGGCATGGGCTAACGAAGCAGCAAGCGTCTCTTTATGCACCCCACGTTTCATTGTTGCAGAGCGCGGCTCCAAAACCGCAAAGATCGGTTTGTCGCCCACCTTATTACGTAAACCACCGAGAGTCAGTTCAATCGCGGTGGGATGATGTGCGAAATCATCATACACAGCCACACCATTGACTTCGCCTTTGAGCTCTAAACGGCGCTTGGTATTGATAAATTGGCCGAGGGCCTGACAGGCAAGATCGGGCGTCACGCCGACATGGCGCGCCGCCGCAATCGCCATCAGCGCATTATCGACGTTGTGGTCGCCCACTAAGTCCCAGTTGACTTCGCCCACGCATTCACCTTGGAAGAAAACCGCAAAGTGCGAACCATCTTTGACTCGCTTTTCCGCTTGCCACTGGCCATCCGCGCCAGAAAACTCCTGCTCGCTCCAGCAGCCACGTTGCAAAACGTCCGCCAAAGCCGCATCTTGCTGTGGAGCAAGAATGCGTCCGTTGCCCGGAACCGTGCGCACCAGATGGTGAAATTGCCGCTTAATCGCTTCCAGATCATCAAAGATATCCGCATGATCGAACTCAAGATTATTCATGATCAAGGTGCGTGGATGGTAGTGGACGAACTTAGAACGCTTATCGAAAAAAGCACTGTCATATTCATCGGCTTCCACAACAAAAAACATGCTTTCTCCCAAACGCGCCGAGACACCGAAGTTGCCGAGCACACCACCGACCAAAAATCCCGGCTGATAGCCGCATGCGTCTAAAATCCACGCCAGCATGCTTGAAGTGGTGGTCTTGCCATGCGTGCCTGATACCGCCAACACCCAACGATCGTGCAGTAAGAACTCCTGCAACCACTGCGGCCCTGAGGTATAACGCAAGTTGTGGTTAAGTACGTACTCAACACACGGATTGCCACGACTCATGGCATTGCCAATCACCACCAGATCAGGAGCAGGATTTAACTGAGAAGGGTCAAAACCCTCTATAATTTCAATACCTTGAGATTCTAAAAGTGTACTCATTGGTGGGTAAACATTGGCGTCCGATCCCGTCACCTTATGGCCTAACTGCCGGGCCAAAATCGCGGCGCCGCCCATAAAAGTGCCACAGATCCCTAAGATATGAATATGCATGTTGCTCGTCCTGCTCTATGAAATTTTTGCCCCTCCCATTATCGCGATAACGCTCGGAAAAGCGAGGGCGATCGTCTGGCTTCTGCTCGGCGGCGCAAAATTCCGCCACTTTGTTGCGCTTTTTTTGTGCAACATCGCCACAAGTTCCCGCCTAAGTTGATGTAATTTCTTCGCTAATAGTCGACAAGCAAATTGAGATCTCGGTCGGTTAGTTCATTACCATTAATAAGATCTAAACCTTACACTTACCGCGAGCGCAAACGATAACATCCATAAGAGATGCTCGCTCACTACCCCCGATTAATTCAGAGAAGTTTAAGGAAATAACATGTCTGGAATGCGCACCCTTGGCGAGTTCATTGTTGAGAAACAAGCGGACTTCCCCCACGCTAGCGGTGATCTGTCATCTCTTTTGTCGTCCATTCGACTGGCGGCGAAAATCGTCAACCGTGAAATCAACAAAGCGGGTCTGGTTGATATCACCGGTTCTGTCGGTACGGAAAACGTGCAGGGCGAAGCTCAACAAAAGCTCGACGTTTACGCCAATGAGAAATTCAAATCTGCGTTAGAAGCTCGCGACCAAGTGTGTGGTGTCGCCAGCGAAGAAGAAGATGAAGCGGTCGCGTTTAACAAAGAGTTAAACAAGAATGCCAAATACGTTGTGTTGATGGATCCGCTGGACGGCTCATCGAACATCGACGTCAACGTCTCCGTCGGCACCATCTTCTCGATTTATCGTCGCGTGTCGCCAATTGGCACACCACCGACACAAGAAGATTTTCTTCAACCCGGCCACAAGCAAGTGGCAGCGGGCTATGTGATTTACGGCTCATCCACCATGTTGGTGTACACCACAGGTAATGGCGTCAACGGCTTTACTTACGACCCATCGCTTGGCACGTTCTGCCTATCGCATGAAAACATGATGATCCCGCAAGATGGCAAGATTTACTCCATCAACGAAGGCAACTACATTCGTTTCCCAATGGGCGTCAAAAAATACATTAAGTACTGCCAAGAGAATGTGCCTGAAGATGGTCGCCCGTATACGTCACGCTATATTGGCTCGCTGGTGGCGGATTTTCACCGCAATCTGCTTAAAGGCGGCATCTATCTCTACCCGAGCACGCAGAGCCACCCGAACGGTAAGCTACGTCTGCTGTATGAATGCAATCCAATGGCCTTTCTGATTGAGCAAGCTGGCGGCATTGCCTCTGACGGGGTGAACCGTATTCTCGATCTCAAGCCGACTGAACTGCATCAGCGTGTGCCGTTTTTCGTCGGTTCAACCAATATGGTGAAGAAAGTCGAGGAGTTCCTCGAACTGCATCGTGACGAAGCCTAAAACCTTCTCGCAAAGCGCCTGCAACCGCAGGCGCTTTTTTGTTAGATGCGATGAAAAACGCCTTTCTCACTGGTTTACATCCTGAGTGATTTGCGGCTAAATTGGGGCCATTCAGCCCAAAAATAACAGAAAAGGAAAAGTCATGAGCTTAAACAACGTACCTGCGGGTAAGTCGCTACCAGATGATCTGTATGTCGTCATTGAGATCCCAGCCAACGCTGACCCAATCAAATACGAAGTCGATAAAGAGTCTGGCGCGGTTTTTGTTGATCGCTTTATGTCGGCGCCAATGTTCTACCCATGTAACTATGGCTACGTAAACCACACGCTCTCATTAGACGGCGACCCAGTTGACGTACTCGTCCCAACCCCTTACCCGCTGATGCCGGGTTCTGTGATTCGTTGCCGCCCAGTTGGCGTGCTGAAAATGACCGACGAATCGGGTGAAGATGCAAAAGTTGTTGCGGTACCGCACTCTAAGTTGTCCAAAGAGTATGACCACATCCAAGATGTTGGCGATCTACCTGAGCTGCTCAAAGCGCAAATCACCCACTTCTTCGAGCGCTACAAAGAGCTGGAAACGGGTAAATGGGTGAAAGTGGATGGCTGGGAAGATGTCGAGTCGGCTCGCAAAGAGATCCTAGAGTCTTACCAACGCGCGCAAAAGTAATCCAGCGCACGTTGTCCAGAGCAAAAGAGCCAGAAACAAGTCTGGCTCTTTTTTTTCGCTTAAACCCGCTGGCACCAGTCGCCGGATGCGATCTCATTGACCAGCTTACTGCTGTCTTGATAGAGATAAATCCATGCAGTGCCAAAAGGCGTTTCAATGGTTTCTCGACGATACTCCACAGGCACGTCTTCCAGCTTATCGAGCGCCTGTAAGGTATGATCGTCAATCAGATACACCTCACCACTGATGGCCGTGTTACCATCACTTACCGCAGGATACTCTCCCAGATCATACAATTTATAATCCAGCCCGCTTTGACAACTGCCCAAACATTGACTTTGCGCTAGATAGTGGTGGTTTGCTTCCCCTTTGCGAAGGGTTCCATAAACAAAAACCAGATGCTGCATACGCTCTCCCTGCTTCTGTGGTGCATGCTCTTGGGATGAGAAATAGCACGCAGGAGCGTTTTAATCAAATTCAAACTGGTAGATCAAATCCACCGCACTTTCGACCCCCGACACCCCTTCGAGGTAGAGATCTTTCATCAAACGGTAGCGCACAGTGAACTCACCCAACGGCTTGAAAATACCCACCCCATACTTCACTTGTAAGCCGGGCATGATGTAGCCGCTGACCGTCACTTGAGACTCATCGCCCGCACCTGTGGTATCCAGTTGCAGATCCTGCACACCAAACGCAGCGCCAATCTCGCCCACCACTTTGCCACTTTTGGCTAGGCTCAGCCCAATCAACGCGGTGGTCATGGCATTGCCTCCACCCGATTCGGCGTCGATATTTTGCCCGCGTAGCAGATAAGAGAGCGCGTTAGCCTGAGGAAGCGCAGGTTCAGAGAAAATGGTAATGATCGGTTCGCTGGCCGGTCCGGTCACTTTCACTCCCGCAATCATGTCATCTTGGGTATTGTTCGGGTTACGAATCGCTTTGATTGCTACATAGGGCTGATCCACCGGGCCATTCATCAGCACCTTGCCTTCTTGGATCTGCAGATCCTGACCAAAGGAGCGATAGGTTCCGTTAACAATGTTCACTTCGCCCAAAATAAACGGCCCTTTGTCTTTCTGCGTCACATTCAAGTGCCCTTGCAAACCACCCTCTAAACCGAAAGCCGCCAGCTTAAAATCATCCCCAATGCGGATGTTGACGTCAGTTTCGATATTGATGGGCATCGGCGCGCTACTTTCCACAGGTTGCAACTCGGCGTTAACCAGCACCTGATCTTTGGAGATGCTCACCGCACTTGGTGGCAACTCTTCCACCACAATCCTTCCCCACGGCAGAGCAAGATCCCCAGAGATCTTCGCCAGCCCAGGCTTAGCCTCAATGGTCATGTCCGGCACCAATTTAATATTGACCATCGGTGGCATGTTCACTTGCAGCTCATCGGCAAAAACGCGCAACTTGCTATGCCAGTTGGCTAAATCCTGCCAGTTGGCCGTACCATCGACTTTTAGCTCACCATCCGGTGTAACAATGCCAGCATTGAGCGCGGCATCATAGCCATTAAACTGCAACTCAACTCGCCCTTGCTGCACGTCCACCGGGCTGATATCGCCACGCACTTGGATCTCTTCCACCAGCACTTGACCAAACACTTGCGGATGATACGCCGAACCGCGAATCGCCAACTGAGAAGAGATCAGCGCCTGCAGAGAACTGTATTCGCCAATTAATGGGGCGAGAAAATCGAGATTGAACTGCCCAAGCGCTAAGGTGCCATCCAACTGCGGCTCTTTGGCCTGCACATTGTCGACCTTCAGTTGACCACTCACATCGCCGTTGTCGCGAATGTTGAACTGCCAATCGGCGCGAAGTGCATCGTCTTGCAGCTCGGCGTTAAGCATCACACTGTCCCAACCTATGGTCAGCGTTTCGTCTAGGCTCTGTTCCAGCTCTCCGGCTGGCATCGTCAGCGCCACTTTGACATGCGGCGCGCGTTTCGCCGCCCAATTGGCCCAAAGCGTCGCGTCTAATTGTCCGCGTAGTTTGCTCTCTTGAGGCAAGAACATACCGATTTGCGCAAAATCGAACTGGCTTATAGCGATTTCCGCTTCGCCTTGCTCGCCAACGCGGATGTCATGGGTCAGACACACACTCGACTGCTGTTGCCGCCAGCAGTGCGCGGCCACATCAAACTGCTGCGTATCCAGATTAGCGGCGAGCTTGGCGGCATTGGCAAGAGTCCAAGTCCCCTGCTCGCTGGTGGCTTGCATTCGTTGCAGCGCCCCAGACCAGATCATCTCTTTGTCGCGACTCAATTGGCCATCGATAGCGAGGCTGGTGGAGAAAAGTGTCGAGAGCACATCGAGCATCAACTGATGTTGCTGCTCACTGCCAGTGAGGCTGAGATCAACCGAATCCAGCTGGTTTTCTTCATAGCGCAGCGCGCGCGCCTGCAAACGTAAATCCGCTTGTGCCATCGGCAGCGGCGTCAGCGTTCCACGCAGCGAAAGCTGCTCAATACTCGCTTGTTGCTGCCATTTCAGCGCCTCGGCCAGCAGTGCCAAACGCACATCGGGCTGTTGCAATTCGCCCCGCAGCGCAATGTCACCTTGCACGCGCCCAGCAACATCCGGCAAGGTTTTGCTCAAATCGGGGAAATGAACCTGAACGTCCATCAACCAATGTTTATCCAGCTTACCTTTGGCGGTGAGTCCGTTAGGACCATGCGACAGGGTCAATCCGGCCGTGTCGACGTTGAGATCGCCATTGCCTTGGCGATCGGCGATGTGCAGATCCCCTTCGATATTGAGCGGGTAATCACGCAGCACACCATCAATATCTAAAAGCGGCAGCGCCACTTGCCAGCCGCCCTGTTCGGTCAAGGAACCCGAAGTAGAGAGCTTACCACTGATGCTGCCTTGCGCTTGTGGCCACTGTTGCCCGGGTTGAATGTCTTGCAGGGCTAAATCGGCCTGCCAGCTCACCGTATCATGCCAGTCGGCCCTAACCTGGCCGTTCACTTGCCCGCCTAAGGTCGCCAAGATCAGTTTATCCAGCTTTATGTGCTGCAAAGAGCCTTCACCGGAGAGATCGACATCCAGCGGCGGAATCGCTTCCCCTTCAAGGTGGGTTTGCAGCGCCAGTTGATAACCATCCAAAGACCCGTCCGCGCGTAAACTCTCCACCTCAATTTGGTATTCACTTTGGCCACTCAAGGGCCATTGGCTTTTGAGCTGTCGCAAATCGAGCTTGAAGGGCAACTGCGCTTTTAGCGGCTGTAACTCGGCGGCGATCTGCGCTTGCACGGGCCCTAAAAGATCGCTTTGCACGACGAGATTCGCTACGCTTTGGCTGGCTGAAAGATTGATCACCTGCCCTTGCAATTCGCTCTCTTTTAGCTGCGCTTTGAGCGTGAGTTCGAGCGGATAATCGCCGCGGAGCTCCGTTTGCGCAGAAAGCTGAGCGTTCACTTGCGGCATCTCTAGCTCCAAGGTGCGAACTTGCACTTGGTGCTGGGCCGCTTTGAGTTCAAGACCAAGATGCGCAATCTCAATCGGTGTTGCTTGATGCAGAGTAAAGCGATTGAGATCAAAACGTTGCAGATCAATCGTGAGTGGGATCCATACCTCAGGCAGTACGATATCTTGTTTAGGTTCAGCCGCAGGTGGGTTGGCTGAGGATGGCTCACTCTCAGCGAGCGTGACATTGACCTCATTGAATCGCGTTGGTGTGATGGTCAGACGATCGCCCCGCATGGAAAGGCCAGAGCGAAACTCTCGCCAATCGATCTGGTTGCCAAGGATATCCAGTTTGATGTCACTGAGATCAAGGCTGCGCACCGCAATGGGGAGCGGAGTGCGAATCGTGGTCAGCGGCGGGCTCTCTGGTTCGGCTTCTTCCTGTGACGGCGCAAGCTCGGGCAAGTTTAACGCCAAACCGTGCAATCTCAGGTCATCAACGCAGAGTTGCCCTTGCCAAAAGCAGCCCATATCGATCGCTAAGCCCAGTTCGTCGAGCGACGTTTCAAGGTGAAGAGCATCGTCTTGAAAACGCACCTCACGCAAAGTGAACTTGGGCAACAGTGCCCCTTCGGCGCTGCCCACACTGAGCTGCGGCATGGCTTTTTCTGCCAATGAAACCAAGCTGTTTAGGCCAAGATTGGTAAAAAGCGCGAGCCCAAGCAGTAGTGACACCAACAAAAGCAACATAACGAGTGCGGCAGAGCACCATTTGCTCCATTGGAACATCCGTTTGATCATAACTCAGGCCCCAAGGTGAAATGGATACGAAACTCCTCTCCGGGCGTGGCATCCAACCCCCAAGCAAAGTCCAAGCGAATCGGCCCAACTGGCGAGCCCCAACGAATGCCCACGCCAGCGCCACGTTTCCACTCTGGCGCGTCGTTAAACGCGTCGCCATAGTCGAAAAAGGCCGCTGCCCACCAATTACCATACAGACGATATTGGTACTCCAGCGTACTGGTGGCGATGTACTTTGCCCCGGTCAGTGCATTGCTGTCGTCTCGGGGGGAAATGGACTCGTAAGCATAGCCGCGCAAATTATTGTCACCGCCCGCGAAAAAACGCAGTGACGGTGATAGACGCTCAAACTCTTCGGTGAGGTTAGCGCCCCCTTCCAAACGAGCAATGCCACGGTGATTTTCACCCAAGCTGCGGATCCACGATGTGCGGCCTTGCAAACGCAATACGCGCGTTTCGGAGACAAAAGAGTCATCCCCGAACTCCAAAGTGATGCTCTGTTTATCCCCCCACAGCGGCATACCGCCGCCGCGAGTCCGGCTGCGAGAAAAAGAGATGCCCGGCAAAACAAACTGTGCCACATCATCTTGCAAACCTTGTTCATAGTTTTCAATCAAATAACGGACAAACACAGTGCGGTGCCAACGGTTGTCCAACAGCCAGTGACGCTCAACCGCGAGGTTGGACTCCAAACTTTTGGTATCGCGGCTGTCGACATTTTTCATCGCGTATTGAACTCGGTAGTAGTCGTGCAACACATCCTCCAGCGGGATCTGGTAGCCCGCCGTGATGGTCTGCTCCGGTTTAGAAAGCGACAAACTGCTGTCGAAACTGTGGCCTTGCTCATTGAGCCACGGTTTTTTCCATTTGAGCGTGCCGCGCAGTTCCACGTCGGTGGCATAACCGATCCCCGTTTCCAACTGATTTTTTTTCTGTGGCGCCAAAGAGACTTTCATCGGCAGATCGCGGCGGTCATCCAGCGCACTGATATCGGGCTCCACCAATACCGAGGAGAACCAGTCGCTGTTTGAAAGATTTTGGTTAAACTCCCCCACTTTGGCCACCAGATAAGGCTCGCCGCTTTTATACGGCTGCAAGGAGCGCACTTTGGCCTCTTCAATCTGGCTGCCCTCTATTTGCGTTTCACCAAATTGGTAGCGGATGCCGCTGTCGTAGTTCAGACGTACGAAGGCTTGATTGAGATCGGGCGACACTTCCAAACGCGCCGCGGTAAAATCGCCTTTGAAATAGCCTCGTTGCAGAGCGAGATTGCGAATCGAAGATTTGAGCGCGTCGTAATCACCATGATTAAGCGCCGCCCCCACCTTAAGCGGTGAGTTTTCTAAAAGCGCGGCAAAACTTTCATCACTGGCCGCTTCACCGGTGAAACGCACGTCCACCTCAGCCAGTTTCATCACTTCGCCGGGCGAGATGATCGCGGTCAACTCATCGTTGTCTGGGGAGATTTGATATTCCACCGAAGCGTGGTAGTAACCTAACGCCTTGAGCGCTTCATTGATAATGTTATCAAGCCGAGATTGAAAACGCAGGGAAGTGGCGTAATCCTCACTAGGAATGGAGGATAAATGAGCTTCAATATTCTCTTTTAAGGCACCGCTAACGCCTTCCAAAGTCAAATCCACCTCGCTGGACGCAAGGGTTTGACTGGCGAAGATCATGCCGATAAAGGCTGGAATAACTTTTCTTATCATGCTTTAGTACGTACAAAACGAGGGCTTGATATCGTTCAGGCGACGGAGAGCCACAAGCGCTTTCCAAGAGTTCGCAGACCGATGCACGCTGGAGACAATGGCAGTAAAATAGCTCACCATTTCGTCCGGTCTGTCATGAGAGTGCAAGATAGCATTCGCTCCTAAAAGGAACAACCGATATCCGGATTTAGTCCACTGTTTTCAGATGAATAAAGGGAAATCACATGCTTAACAAACAAATCATGGTCAGCCAAGAGAGTGCGCTGCCCGGTCGCACAACACCGCTTAGCGTTGAAACACAGCATTTCGTCAACCACAGCGATATCACCGCACCTGTGGTCGGTACCCAACAAGAGATCTTGCTGGGTATGGGCTGCTTCTGGGGCGCTGAACGCCTGTTCTGGCAATTGGATGGCGTGGTGTCGACTTCGGTCGGTTACAGCGGTGGCTTTACGCCAAACCCAACCTATGAAGAGGTGTGTAGCGGGCAAACGGGCCACACCGAGGTGGTACGTGTGGTGTTCGATACACAGCAGATTTCGTTGTCACAGTTGCTAGAGAAATTTTGGGAACGCCATGATCCCACTCAGGGAATGCGACAAGGCAATGATCTTGGCACCCAATACCGCTCGGTGATTTACACCTACAGCGATGAGCAACTGGCCATCGCCACCGCATCGAAAGAAGCGTATCAACGCGCGCTCAGCGACAGCCAGCGCAGCACAATCACCACCGAGATCGCTCCGGCAGGAGAGTACTACTTCGCTGAAACGTATCATCAACAATATTTAGCGAAAAACCCGGATGGTTACTGCGGTCTCGGTGGTACTGGGGTCTGCTTCCCACCACAAGCCTGATTTTATACGCTACCGTCGCCACGCTGCGGTAGCGTTTTTGCCTTAACTTACGCCACCAAAGAGAGCGCAGCGATTTCCGCGTTCACTTCGCGAAACACCGCCAATTTTTGCGGATTACTCAGATCGGGCAACTGCACCTTGCCTTGGTCAAAATGAAAATCGCCGATCCCTTGAATGAAAAAGTCCCCTTTAAATTGGGTCTTAACGAATCGAGCCACTTGGCGTGGTCGATAAACAGCAAACTCGCGCAACATACATCATCCTCAAATTCCGTTTGAGAAACGGGGGGGAATCCCCTTTATCTGCCTCTTTCGGGCATCTGCCTTCGCGGTGTTTTTTATCACTTTAGCGTTGGCTAATGGACGCTATCATACAGCAAGCCCATAGTGAGATAAACCAACGCTCGGCAAAGTGTTAAAAAAATGTTACCTGAAGCCAGTAAATTTTCCCTGCGACGTATTATACTGTGGCCGCTCACGATAAAATGGACAAACTGTCTTGATAAGGAAAAACATTCATGAAACCAAAGACTCTCCTCACTCTTGCGCTGCTTAGCGCGTCATTCGGCGCAACAGCGCACAACCTTTCACTCGGCAGCGCAGTGCCTGCGGTCAATGTTGATGCGTATGGCGAAATCGTTCTGCAAGGCAAAGGCACTGCGTTCCAACCTTGGGCATCTCAGCAGATGCTTGGCAAAGTCCGCGTAATCCAAGCCATCGCCGGTCGCAGCAGCTCAAAAGAGATGAACGCCCCTCTGATGCAAGCGATCACCGCGGCTCAGTTTCCCGCAGAGCATTACCAAACCACCACCATCATCAATCAAGACGATGCGATATGGGGAACGGGATCGTTTGTCAAATCCTCCGCCCAAGACAGCAAAGTAGAGTTCCCTTGGTCTTCTCTGGTGCTGGATGAGAATGGCGTGGTCGCCAAAAATTGGGCGCTAAAAGAAGAAAGCTCCGCCATCATAGTGCAAGACAAGCAGGGCAAAGTGTTGTTTGTCAAAGAAGGTGCGCTTTCTGACAGCGAAATTGCTCAAGTGATCGCATTAGTCAAAGCAAATATCTAAAGCACGATTGGCTCAGCGAGAGCGGCGTCGCAGCCTGTACACAAAACCCATACTCTCACGGTATGGGTTTTTTTCATTGAATGAGAAAATTTTAATAAAATCGTTTTATAAAAAGTCTATTTATAGAAAAATGAGTGAACTTTTTTGCGCTACAGCTGTTATATTGTAACACCTTGTCACTGGTCGCCGTAAACATGCCGGGTTGGATACGTCTTCGCCATTTCAGATTCCACTACACTGCCTACTTGGCGGTGGTGTTGACGCTATTTCTCAGCTTTGCCAGTCTTGCGCATCAGTTGGACTTCAACCCCGAACACCACCTGCAACACCATTGCGAGCAGTTTGCCAGTGCCAGCCACGGCCTTGGCGCAAGCCTGCCGCAGCACACAGCAGTCACGGCTGCGACACTTTGCCCTGTTTTCATCTGGCAAAGCGAGACCCGTGCAGAGAGCTTTTCGGCTTACCTCGCGCGTTCACCGCCTTATTTGACCTATTGTTAAGCCAAATATCGACACAATTAAGACAAATAAGGAATTTATCCATGTTACGCAAAACTTCATTGGCCGTTTTGGTTGGCCTCTCTTTCTCCTCTCTCGCAACGGCTGAAGAAGGATTTCGCCAACACGATGCCCATGTTCATGGCCAAGTGGAATTTAACGTTGCTCAAGATGGTCACGATCTGTTGATTGAGATCACCGCGCCCGGCGCTGATGTGGTTGGCTTTGAGCACGCACCTGAAAACGCAGAGCAAGAGCAACGCTTGCAAAAGAGCATCGCCTTACTGCAACAAGCTGAGCAGATCGTTACCCTCAATGCCAAGGCCAAATGCCAGATTGAGAAGGTCGACGTTGCCCATACGTTAGCGGGTGACGAGCATCATCATGATCACCACGATGCCGATGAACATGAACATGAACATGAACATGAACATGAACATGAACATGAACATGAACATGAACACCATGAGGGTGACAAACACGATCATGACAAACATGAGCATGAAAAACATCATGATGACCACGACCACGACCACGACCACGACCACGACCACGACCACGACCACGACCACGATAGTCATGGCGCATTTACCGTTCAATATCAATACCATTGTGACAATCTGGCCGAACTGAGTACGCTAGATACCCAGTGGTTCAGCCATTTTACCGCGACCCAATCCATCACCGCGAATGTGCTTACCGATAAAAAGCAGAGTGCCACGCAACTATCGGCTGAAAACGCACGAATCTCTTTGAAATAAGAACCGAGCAGGTAAGTGTTTACTTACCTGCTTTTTCTGAAAAGCACAGAGCATGGTGAAAATCTATGGTAAATACTCCGTCTGAAGTGGTTTGGCTCAATCAGGCCACGTTTACATGGAAAGATGCGCAGCAGCCGATCTTACATATTCCGGAGCTGCGTATTTTGCGTGGTGAACACGTTTTTATAAAAGGCCCCAGCGGTTGTGGCAAATCGACGTTGCTCAGTTTAATGACCGGCATTAACGCGCTGCAATCTGGGCAACTGCGTATTCTCGGTACCGATCTCGGCAGCTTGTCGCCCAGTGCGCGAGACAAGTTTCGCGCCGATCACATCGGCTACATTTTCCAGCAGTTCAACTTGTTGCCCTACCTCAATGTGGTGGAAAACGTACTGCTGCCTTGTCAGTTTTCCAAGCTGCGCGCGGGACAAGTGGGCGGTCAGGCACACGAGCGGGCAATACAGCTGTTAACGCGTCTACATCTGCCGCCCGCGCTGCACAACAAACCCGTCAGCGAATTGAGTATCGGCCAGCAACAGCGCGTGGCGGCGGCGCGCGCGCTGATCGGCGCGCCAGAGTTAGTCATTGCAGATGAACCCACCTCCGCGCTCGATTACGATAACCGCAGCGCCTTTATCGAACTGCTGATGGAGCAAGCCAACTCGGTCAACGCCACCCTGATTTTCGTCAGCCACGATCCGAGTTTGGAAGCGCTGTTTAACCGCACTATCGACTTACGCGAATTGAACCGAGCAGGAGTTATCGCATGAGTGCCATCTTCAATCTCGCTTGGAAAAGTTTACGTAACCGCAAAGCCACCGCCGCACTGACGGTCATGACGGTCGCCATTTCAGTGCTGCTGCTGATGGGCGTAGAGCGAATTCGCACCCAAGCCAAAGAGAGCTTTGCCAATACCATTTCCGGCACCGATCTGATAGTCGGAGGCCGCTCTGGCCAAGTGAACTTGCTGCTTTACTCGGTATTTCGTATCGGCAACGCCACCAACAATATCGACTGGAAAAGCTACCAAGAGTTTGCCAACCATCGCTCGGTTGAATGGGCGATTCCCATCTCACTCGGCGATTCGCACCAAGGTTTTCGGGTAATGGGCACCAACCACAGCTACTTTGAACACTATAAGTACGGAAGTAAGCAACCACTGACTTTTTCGCAAGGTAAAGCGTTCAACGGCTTATTTGAAACCGTGCTTGGCTACGATGTGGCGAAAACACTCGGCTACCAGCTAGGCAGTGAGATAGTCATCGCGCACGGCATCAGCGATGTCGGCTTCAGTCGCCATGACAATTTACCCTTCAAAGTGGTCGGCATTTTAGCCCCGACAGGCACACCCGTAGACAAAACCGTGCACGTCTCACTTGAAGCGATTGAAGCGATTCACGTCGGCTGGGAATCTGGCGCGCGCATGGGCCCAACGCCCGATGCAACGCAACTGGCGCACAGAGACTTCCAACCCAAGCAGATCACCGCGATGCTGATTGGCCTCAAGTCGCGCATCCAAACATTCGCCCTGCAAAGGCAGATCAACACCTACCCGCAAGAGCCGCTTAGCGCCATTATGCCGGGGGTCGCTCTGCATGAACTGTGGGGGATGATGTCGGTTGCCGAGCAAGCGCTGCTGGCGGTGTCTGTGTTTGTGGTCGTCGCGGGTCTTTTGGGCATGCTCAGTAGCCTACTCACCAGCTTACAAGAACGGCGGCGTGAAATGGCGATCCTCAGGGCGATGGGCGCGCGTCCACGGCATGTGTTTACCCTGCTTATAAGTGAAGCGAGCCTGCTCACTTTTGTCGGGATTGTGACTGGAGTTGCGGGGGTGTACGCGCTGATCGCCGTGGCTCACCCGCTGATTCAGCAACAGTACGGAATCAATATTGCAATGACGGCCATCTCGGCACATGAGTGGCTGCTCCTTGCTTGTGTCCAAGGGGCAGGAATCTTCATCGGCTTTATTCCTGCTTTCCGGGCTTACAAACAATCTCTCAGTGATGGAATGACCATAAGGATTTAATCGTTCATGAAAAGCAAAGTTATCTTGCTATTAAGCTTAATTTTAACGCCTTGGTTTCCCGCCTTGGCAGCCAGCCAGGATGTGATGACGCTGGACTGGATCGATCTGGTGCCCGAGCAAGAGAGAAAACTCTTCGACAGCGTCGGCATGCCCGCTGCCGACCATTCCGGTAATGCGGTCAGCCAAACCAAATTGGGTGGCGTTCGACCAGAGCTCAATGGCAGTAAAGTGAAGATCCCCGGTTTTGTGATTCCGCTGGAAGGGGATGCCAATAAAGTGACCGAGTTTTTGTTGGTGCCTTACTTTGGCGCGTGCATCCATGTGCCACCACCGCCACCAAACCAAATTATCTACGTTAAGTTCCCCAAAGGTGCGCCAGTCCAAGAGCTGTGGGATGTGATTTACGTGGTAGGAACGCTGAAAACGGAAACCGTCAGCCACGAGTTGGCCGAAACGGCTTATGTCATCCAAGGGGATGCGATTGAAGCTTACGATGACATGTAACCAATTTTAAACATCGACGTAACCTGTCAATCTCACTGGCTCAGGCGATATATTTGGCTAAATAGATCAAAGTTGCCAAATAAGCAACCAATAGCAGCGCGGTTGGCAGATGCTTTTTAAGTTTATTCTCTCCGAAATACTTCATAAGCCCCTCACAAAAGACAATAACAATTTTAACAACTTATTATCATTTGTGACAGCGCATTTTTATCGAGATCACGATTTTCGCCGCTCTAAGCGCAAATTGATCGCCAAGAGTGTGATTGCTCATTATTGCACTGGTTTGGCGATAAGGGGTACATTGAGCCTAGCATTCACCCTGCAATGGAAAGGAAGGTACGATGGCGGATAGCCGAACGCCGGTCGTAATTGACCAAGAAGCCGATCCCAAGCCGCACAGCAGCCAAGAGAAGAAAAGTGGTTACATTCGTGACAGCGCCAGCCGCATAACGACGATCGCGCAAACCTATGGCTTAGACGCGCTGCTGCAAAAAGATCCGCCGCAAAAAACCACCATCGAACGGGCTTTGTTGCGTGAGGAGAAGCGCAAAGAGCAGCGCCAGCGTAACCTTGAACAGATCTTGAAACTGGCCCATCTCTCTTGCAAAGATGAAACCGCAGGCGATCCGGATCAAGATTGGCTGTACCGCTTTTTCGATATGGCGCAAGAGATCCACAACTCAGCGATGCAGAAACTGTGGGCACAAGTGCTGAAACGAGAAGTGACCAACCCAGGTTCCACCTCGATGAAAGCCTTGAAGGTACTGCATGACATGACACCAAAAGAGGCGCACATCCTGCAACGCGCCTCATCTCTCGCTTGCAGTTTTGGCGCAGACAACAGCCGTAAGCTGCTGATTGGCTATCGTTTTCAAGGCGGCATTTTTAGTTTTGGTAAACGCGACACCACCACCAACATCAACATGGGCAGCTTCCAGTTGTCGTTTTCTAGCTTGTTGGTGCTGATTGAATTGGGCCTGCTGCATGGCACTGAGTTGGAATCGGGTGAAATCGAAATCGAAACGCCGCTGATTTTAAGTTATCAAGGGCGCAACTTGCAGCTGAATGTACTGAGTAAAGGCGTGCGCCTGCTCTATTACCGCTTTACACCAACCGGCAATGAACTGTGTAAACTGCTCGGCAACAAACCCAACAGCCAGTATTACGATCAAATGCTGGCGATGCTTAATCAAAAGTTTACCGTACAGAGTGAGGTGCAAAGCGGCATTCACCATACGGTATGATGCCGCTCACTGGTAGTTAGGATGAGCGAATGATCCCGCGAGCCACCAGCGTTGCAATGCATTGATCCACCAGCGCCTCAATGAGTTTCTCTCCGGCAGGCAGATCGATCTCTGCATTGAGTGGCGCTTCATAAGCAGAATCGATGCCAGTAAAGTTGGTAATCTCCCCGGCGCGAGCTTTCTTATATAAACCTTTCGGATCACGCTGCTCACACACTTGCAATGAGGTGTTGACGAACACTTCAATAAACTCGCCGTCGGGCAACAGATCCCGCACTAACTGGCGCTCAGCTCGATGCGGTGAGATGAATGCGGTAAGGACAATCAGGCCGGCATCGGCCATCAACTTGGCCAACTCACCAATGCGGCGAATGTTTTCGCGGCGATCCTGCTGAGAAAAGCCAAGATCGCTACACAAACCGTGCCGCACATTATCACCATCTAATAAGTAGGTGTGATAGCCCTGCTCTGCCAAGCGTGTTTCCAGCGCCCCCGCAATGGTCGATTTGCCCGCACCCGACAAGCCAGTAAACCAAAGCACAGCTGGCTTTTGCTGTTTGAGCCCGGCACGATACGATTTATCAATCATATGCTGATGCCAGACAATATTTTCATCGTTGTTCGCGCTCACGCTGCTCATAACAAATCCTTTTAAAATGGGAAAAAGATCGGAATAAAAGTAAGGACCAAGGTGGAGTACACCAAAGACACTGGCACGCCAATTTTCAGATAATCCGACAAGCGATAGTTGCCCACACTGTAAACCAATAAGTTGGTTTGATAGCCATACGGGGAGATAAAACTGGCGCTCGCACCAAACAGCACCGCCATAATAAACGGCATCGGATCCACCCCATAGCCTAGCGCCATACTGTAGCCGATCGGAAACGCCAATGCCGCCGCCGCGTTATTAGTCACTAACTCAGTGAGGATCAGCGTCATCATGTAGGTGGCGACAAGTGCGCCGAATACGCCCCAACCATTAAATGCTTCGATAAACATACCGCCCATGCGCGCCGAAAAGCCCGATGAGATCATCAATTGCGCGATCGACAAGGCTGAGCCGACTATCACCACAATATCCAGTGGGAAGCGGCGTCTGAGCTCACTGATCTGCACGATTCCGCACAAAAGCAAGGCCAATAAATAGATGGCGAGCCCTTTGATGATCGGCACAAGGTTAAGCAGTGCCGCCGCAATCACCGCGACAAAACCCAGTAACACTAACGTCGATTTGTGGCTGTCGAGGCGAGCGCTAGAATCGAGATCGTTAACCAAGACAAACTCTTTGCGGTGTGCTTGGCGCTCAGCTTCAAAACGCTTGCCCGGCACCAAAACTAGAGTGTCACCCGCAGCCAAGCTAATGTTGCCCAGACCGCCTTCCAGCCTCTCATGACCGCGACGAATCGCCACCACGACAGCATCAAAGCGATCGCGAAAACGGCTCGATTTTAGTGTCTTGTTGCAAAAGCTGGCCGAAGAGCTCACCACCACTTCGACAAAGTTCTGTCCGTTAAGGTGCTGCTGACCGAACAGCGTCAGCCCGGGGATCTCTTGCAATGTTGAAACACTGTCTACGTCACCACAAAACAGCAATCGGTCTTTGGCTTGCAAAACAAAATCCGGCCCGACCGAAGAAACCGTTTCGCCATTGCGGATCACTTCAGCCAAAAACAGCTTACGTAAAGCGCGCAAGTTGTTCTCGGTCACGCTACGCCCAACCAAAGGAGATCCGGGTTCAACACGCGCTTCTAAGAAGTACGGCAGATCATCTTGTCCTTGCTCGTCGTAGTCTGGCAACAGATAACTGAGCGGGATTAAGACAAGCACCCCACCCAACAATACCGCCAAACCAATCAAGGTCGGCGCAAAGAAAGACATGCTCGGCAAGCCCGCGTCTTCAACGAAACTGTTGATGATCAGGTTGGTCGAGGTGCCAATCAAGGTCAGCGTACCACCAAAAATCGCGGCATAAGAGAGCGGGATCAGCAGCTTCGACGGCGCGTGCTGCTGATTACGTTTGACCGCACCAATCAACGACACCACCACTGCAGTGTTGTTGGTAAACGAGGAGAGCAGCGCAGTCGACAAGCCCAATTTAGCAATCACAGTCGCTAAACGCCCTTCGGAAATATTGCGGCTCACCCAACTAATCAAGCGCGTTTTTTCCAGTGCCGTGGAGGCCAAGATCAACAGCACTAAAGTCAGCAGTGAGGAGTTGGTAAAGTTGGCCGCAATGGTGGTTAAGTCGCTCATTCCCGCCATAAAAGCCACAAACGCAGCGGCAGCGAAAATATAGCTCGGCTTAATTTTCGTGACGAGCAAACATGTGATGATGCCCAGCAGCATCGCCAAAACCATTCCTTGCTCCCACATACCTCATCCTCACTGGGGAGCACGCTCCCATCACTTACTACTACTTCTTAATCAACGCACTGAGATCTTTGGCATCCCAATGTGGGAAGTGCTTACGGATCAAAGCGTTCAGTTCAACTTCAAATGCGCTGAAATCACCACTTGCCTGAGCGACCGCGGCTAGGCTCTCGCTCACCATGCCCGCACCCACGGTGACATTGGTCAAACGGTCAATGATGATAAAGCCGCCGGTATCAGCACACTCTTGGTAGTTATCCAGCGCCACCGCTTCGTTGAGTGTCCACTCGCACAGACCAATACCGTTGAGCGGCAGCTCTGCGGCGCCATGCGACGAAAGATGGTTGATGTCGTACTGATAGCGAATACTTTCCACACGACCGATGGTCTTTTTACCGGCAATCTTGATGTCGTAATCGCGCCCGGGTTGTAACGGCTGCTCCGTCATCCACACCACATCAGCAAGCAGGTGGTTGGTCGATTGCACTTGTGCCTCTTCCAGTACCAGCAGATCGCCACGGCTGATATCAATTTCGTCAGCCAGCGTCAGCGTCACCGCTAGGCCCGCTTGCGCCTGTTGCAAATCACCGTCGAAGGTCACAATTCGCGCCACGCTGGAAGTTTTACCTGACGGCAGCACTTTAATGCGATCGCCCACGTTCACCGTGCCAGATGAAATGGTGCCGGCAAAACCACGGAAGTTGAGGTTTGGACGGCTGACATACTGCACTGGGAAACGGAACTCGCCCGCCTCTTTGGCCTTTTCTACATCGACACTTTCCAGGATTTCCAGCAGTGACGGGCCGTGATACCAACTCATGTGTTGGCTTGGCTCCACCACGTTATCACCTTCCAATGCCGAAATAGGAATGATCTGAATGTTGGTTTCACCACGCAGATTTTGCGAGAAGGCCAGATACTGCGCTTTGATCTCTTCAAAACGTTGCTCAGAGAAATCGACCAGATCCATTTTATTGACCGCAACAACAAAATGTTTCAAACCAAGCAGGTTGGAGATAAATGAGTGGCGACGAGTTTGATCCAACACGCCCTTACGCGCATCGATTAGGATCACCGCCAGATCACAGGTTGACGCACCGGTTGCCATGTTGCGCGTGTACTGCTCATGTCCCGGGGTGTCAGCGATGATGAATTTACGCTTTTGCGTCGAGAAGTAACGATAAGCCACATCAATGGTGATCCCTTGCTCACGCTCGGCTTGCAGACCATCCACCAGCAGCGCCAGATCCGGACGCGAACCTGTGGTGCCAACACGTTGGCTGTCTGAGTGGACCGCCGCCAGTTGATCTTCGTAGATCTGCTTCGAATCATGCAGCAAACGACCAATCAAGGTGCTCTTGCCGTCGTCCACCGAACCGCAGGTCAGGAATCTCAGTAATGATTTGTTTTGATGCTGCTCTAGGTAACCTTCAATACCCAATTCAGCCAATTGCGCTTCAACTGCACTGTTCATAATGTATCCTCGATCCCTTTAGAAATAACCTTGGCGCTTTTTCAGCTCCATCGATCCAGACTGATCGTGGTCGATCGCCCGACCTTGACGCTCACTTGATGTGGCCACCAGCATCTCTTCGATAATGCCGGTCAACGTATTGGCCTCTGATTCAATCGCCCCAGTCAATGGGTAGCAACCTAAGGTGCGAAAACGCACACTCTTGTGTTCAATCTGCTCACCGTCACGCAGTTTCATGCGGTCGTCGTCCACCATAATCAGCATGCCGTCGCGCTCAACCACAGGACGTACATCGGCCAAGTAAAGCGGCACGATTTCAATGTTTTCTAGATAGATGTATTGCCAAATATCGAGTTCGGTCCAGTTTGAAAGAGGGAAGACACGAATGCTCTCGCCTTTGTTGATCTGGCCGTTGTAGGTTTTCCACAGCTCCGGGCGCTGATTCTTCGGATCCCAAGTGTGGTTCTTATCGCGAAACGAGTAGACACGCTCTTTGGCACGTGATTTCTCTTCATCGCGGCGCGCGCCGCCAAAAGCCGCATCAAAACCATATTTGTTGAGCGCTTGCTTCAACCCTTGGGTTTTCATGATGTCGGTATGCTTAGAGGAGCCATGAACAAACGGGCTACAACCCATCGCCAGACCTTCTGGGTTCTTATGTACCAAAAGCTCAAAGCCATATTTCTCCGCGGTGCGATCACGAAACTCGATCATCTCGCGAAATTTCCAATCGGTATCAACGTGCAGTAGTGGAAAGGGAATTTTTCCTGGATAAAACGCTTTGCGCGCCAAATGCAGCATCACCGACGAGTCTTTGCCTATCGAGTACATCATCACTGGGTTATCAAACTCGGCAGCCACTTCACGGATGATGTGAATGCTCTCAGCTTCGAGCTGCTTTAAATGAGTCAAGCGTTGTTGATTCATATCTCTTTCCTTTTAAGGCTCGACGGCCTGAATGGGTCCATTACGCTGGCTTCGGGTTAAACAGACTGAGCCAATGTGCTCAGATGTGCCTGTTCGTCACGAAGAAACCAATCTAACTTGTCGGATAGCTGAACAACTTCCCCTACAACAATCAGTGCAGGAGCTTCAGCCTGTGTGGCTAAAGTGGCTAAATCAGCCAGTTGCCCTTTAAATACTTTTTGCGTCTGCTGTGTGCCGCGTTCAATGATGGCGATCGGCGTACTTGAGGCGCGGCCATGCGCGATAAGCTGCTCTTGGATATAGCTCGACTTCATCAGCCCCATGTAGATCACCAGAGTCTGCTGACCTCGCGCGAGTGTCGACCAATCCATCTGATCGCTTTCTGCCTTAAGGTGTCCGGTAACAAACAGCGCCGACTGGGCGTAGTCGCGATGAGTCAGAGGAATGCCCGCATACGCAGTTGCACCCGCTGCTGCGGTGATGCCCGGCACCACCTGAAAGCGAATGCCGGCGTCGGCCAACACTTCCAATTCTTCACCGCCACGGCCAAAAATAAATGGATCACCGCCTTTAATCCGCACCACTTTGTAGCCTTGCTGAGCAAAATCAACCAACAACTGATTGGTTTTTTCCTGCGGCACACTATGATGCCCGGCGCGCTTACCCACGCAGACCAAGATGGTGTCACTCGGCACCAAAGCCATGATTTCATCGGAGACCAAGTAGTCGTACAGCACTACATCGGCTTGCTGTAAATAGGTCAAGGCTTTGAGCGTGAGCAGTTCAGGATCGCCCGGTCCAGCGCCCACTAGAGCCACTTCTCCGGCCTTGAGTTGACTGCGCGCAAAGCGACTTGGCACTGCGCGATTGTCGGCAACGAGTGTTGGCTTTTTAAAGGGAAAGACCGTTCCTGATTCCTTGCTGGTCATACGCCGTGCTTCCGTTGAACTTTTGATAAGCGCATTATGGCGAGCTCTTTATATTACCTGAAATTCTAAAATTTCATTTTTTATTCAAAAAACTGCTAAGAAGTTTTCTATCTAACTCATGCACTTTTCTCTTTTGCTCACACAACAAGCCTCAGCACGACAAAAGATGGCAAGCAGCGCACAGAATGGCGTAGAGCAATCGGCTGAAATCACACTTTTTTAGCCAGCTAAATATGGCTTTCATTATATTTTGTTACATTAGTCACCGAATCTTCCTCTCTGACTCTTGTGGAGCAAAAAATGAAAGTGGCAGTGACCCCTCTCTCTCTAGCCGTTTTAACCAGCATGCTCGCTATCGCGGGCCCGGCCATGGCCGAAACCATTCAATTGCGAATCATCGAAACCACCGATATTCACACCAATGTGATGGACTACGACTACTACAAAGATAAACCTTCACAGCAAATTGGCCTAACCCGTGCCGCGACTTTGGTGAAGCAAGCACAAGCCGAAGTCACCAACAGCGTGTTGGTGGATAACGGTGATTTGATCCAAGGCAGCCCGATGGGTGACTACATGGCAGCTAAGGGCATCAAAGCGGGTGAAGTTCATCCAGTGTATAAGGCGATGAACCAATTGCACTACGATGTCGGCAATATCGGTAACCATGAGTTTAACTACGGTTTGGAATTTCTCGCCGAAACCATTAACGACGCCAACTTCCCCTACATCAACGCCAACGTGTTTGAGCAAAAGAGCGGCAAGCACTACTTCAAGCCTTACCTCATTAAAGAGCACAGCTTTAAAGATGTGAATGGCGCAGAACATACGATCAAAGTGGGTTACATCGGCTTTGTGCCACCGCAGATCATGGTGTGGGACAAGAAGAACCTCGAAGGCAAAGTGTTTGCCAAAGACATTCGTGAGACCGCAGAAGCCCTAGTTCCACAGATGAAAAAAGAGGGCGCGGATGTGATTGTCGCTATCCCTCATTCCGGCGTCTCTTCCGACCCCTACAAAATCGGCGCAGAAAACTCAGTCTACTACCTTTCACAAGTCGAAGGCATTGATGCGATTGCCTTTGGCCACTCGCACGCGGTTTTCCCGGGCAAGGGGTTTGACCATATTCAAGGCGTCGACAACCAAAAGGGCACCATCAATGGCGTGGCCGCTGTGATGCCGGGTCGCTGGGGCAGCCATGTCGGCATCATCGATTTAGAGCTGCAACAAAAAGAGGGTAAATGGTCGGTGGTCAAAGGGCAAACGCAAGCACGGCCAATTTTTGACAAAGCGAGCCAAAAGCCCTTAGTTGACGCCGACAGCGCGATTGTCGATGCGCTTGCCGCCGATCACAAAGGCACACGTGATTTTGTCAACCAACCTATTGGTAAAGCCAATGACGTGATGTACAGCTTCCTTGCCCTCGTGCAGGATGATCCCACGGTACAAATCGTTAACTTGGCACAAAAAGATTACGTTGAGCGCTTTATCCAAGGCGATCCAGATCTCGCTGGGCTACCCGTTCTTTCTGCCGCTGCGCCATTTAAAGCGGGCGGGCGTAAGAATGATCCCGCCAACTTTACCGAAGTGGAGTCCGGTCAACTGACCTTCCGTAACGCCGCCGATCTGTATCTCTACCCGAACACGCTGGTCGCGATGAAAGTCAGCGGGCAGCAAGTCAAAGAGTGGTTGGAGTGTAGCGCTGGCCAGTTCAAGCAGATCGATGTCAACAGCAGCGCGCCGCAATCTTTGATCGACTGGGATGGGTTTCGCACTTATAACTTCGATGTGATTGATGGCGTGAACTACCAAATCGATATCACGCAGCCCGCTAAATATGACGGCGACTGTAAACTGATTCATCCAGAAGCGCAGCGCATTCTTGATCTGACCTATCAAGGTAAGCCGATTGACGTGAAACAGACGTTTATCATCGCGACCAACAACTACCGCGCGTACAGCAACAAGTTCCCAGGTACTGGAGCGGAATTTGTGGCGTTTGATGCACCGGATGAAAACCGCAGTGTACTGGCCAGCTACATCTCACGTGTGAGCCAAGAGAAAGGACAAGTGACCCCAAGCGCCGATAACAACTGGACCTTTGCTCCTATTCAGTCGGAAAAAGCGCTGGATATCCGCTTTGAAACTTCACCGAGCGACAAAGCGGCGCAGTTCATTAAAGCGAAAGGCATTTATCCGATGGAGCAAGTGGCGACCGATGAGGTCGGCTTTGCGGTGTATCGCTTGAATTTGCAGAAATAACTTTTCTGTCGAAGAGAAATCCTTAAACTCAAAACCGCTGTCACTTGGCAGCGGTTTTTTTTAGGGATCGCTATGGTTGCTCGTTTCACCCAATATCTACAACAGCTCAACCTCTCAAACGAGGCCATTCAAGGCGTACTCGCCAACGCCAAAGAGTTGCAGTTACCGACTCGGCACATATTGATCCATCAAGGTGAAGCGCCGCAGCACTGCTATTTCCTGTTGGATGGACTTTGCCACGCCTGCTATCTGACAGAATCAGGCAAAGAGTTCAGCAAAGAGTTTTACTGGGAAGTCGATTGGATGATCGGCTTTGAAAGCCTGATCCGCGAGCAAGGCAGTCCATTTCTGCTGGAAAGTCTCACCCCAGTTCATCTGCTCACCTTTCCTATCGAATGCTTACAAGCTTGGCGAGCATCCGCTCATCCGTTATATCTCCACCTGCTCGAAACCCAATTGATTTACAAAGAGCGCAAAGAACGTTTCCTGCTGCTACACACCCCAGAGGAAAAGTATCATCTGTTTAAGCAGCTGTTTCCCGTGTTACTCGAAAGGCTCAGTGATCGGCAAATTGCCGCGTATCTGGGTATCACCCCGGTAAGCCTCAGCCGGATCAAAAAACGCCAACTGGATGAAAAACTTTAACTTATGTTAATGCCAAAAGTCGCCTGCAAGGCATACAGTATGCTTCTTATCGTTAAGCGGAAAACATCACCATGATCCAATGGCATCTTGTGCCTTTCTCACAGCTTTCAACCACTCAGCTGTATCAACTACTCAAACTGAGAGTCGACGTGTTTGTGGTCGAACAAAACTGCCCTTACCCTGAACTGGATGGCAACGATATTCTGCACGGAGTGCATCATTTGCTCGGTTATAAAAACGACGAGCTGGTGGCGTGTACTCGTCTTCTCCCCGCCGGCACCACTTACGACAGCGTCAGTATTGGCCGTGTAGCGACCAAACATAATGCACGCGGTGGCGGTTTGGGGCATCAGCTGATGCAACAGTCGATTATGCATTGCCAGCAGTTGTGGCCGAATGAGGCGATTGAAATCGGCGCGCAGGAACACCTCAAACCGTTCTACCAGCAGCACGGTTTTGTAGTCACTTCCGAAGTGTATCTGGAAGATGGCATTCCGCATGTCGATATGAAGCGAGCTTAAGCAGTGACGCCCGCGAGCTACGCGATCGTCCTATTGGTTGTCGGCAACCTGCTGGCAACCCTATCTGATGTCGCGGTGAAACTGATTGATGGTAACGTCTCACCATTTCAATACATGTTTCTCCGGCAGCTATTCTCATTATTGGTGATCACGCCACTGTGGCTGATGCAACGCAAAACACAACGAGCACTAACACAGCCGCGCATTACCTTAGCCCGAGCCCATCTGATCTTGATCGGCAGCGGCTGTATGATGGTTTCCATTACCTATTTACCCTTGGCAACCGCAAACGCCGTATTTTACGCCGCGCCATTATTGATGCTGCCCTTGTCAGTCTGGTTACTCAAAGAGAGACCTTCTCTGGCAAAAGTATTAGGCACTATGGTGGGATTTGTCGGTGTGTTGTTGGTATTGCGCCCTGAGCAATTTCATTGGGCAGCCTGTTTTGCGCTCGGCACCGCGCTCACCCTGGCTTTCTTTAATGTGTTGGTGAGAAAACTGCCCGCTGAGCAGACGGTGGTGACCACTTTGTGGTGGACAACGCTGCTGTCGCTGCCTGTCTCCCTGCTGCTGGCGCTGCTCTATTGGCGCCCACTCACGCCTACGCTCGCGGGATATATATTCGCCAGCTCAGTGTGCATTTTGGGTTATAACGGTCTCGCGGTCGCGGCGTATCGAAAAGCACCCGCCGGACAAATCGCGTTAGCGGAATACTCGGGCTTGCTGTTTGTGACCTTGATTGGCATGTATGCTTTCGCCGAATACCCTGATCGTGTCACTTGGGCTGGTATCTTACTGATTGTGTTGCCACTTTTTCCTTGGCAAAGCGTCTTTGCCAAGCTGCGTCACGGGCGGTTCGCAGAATAAAGCGAGGACAAACAGCTACTTACTGCGGCCAAAGCCCCCATCAGAAAGACGAAAGAACATCACCGAGCTGTTGCCTTTTTCCAACTGCAAAATATCAAGCTGTCCGGCCTCATTAAGCTTAAATCGGACCAATTGACCTTGTTTGATGTGACTCAGTGGTTTGTTGGCGCCTTCGATTTTAACCAAAGCATTCAGATCGCCCATCGCCAATTGATTAGCGCGAAACACTTGCGCGAGCGTGTCACCATTTTGCACCAAGTATTCTTGCCACATCGCCGATTTGCTATCACTTTGCTGTGAATCATGCTGCTCGCTCAATCCACGAGTATTGATGTCAAGCGCAACTCGTTGCGGCGCTTTTTCTACCACAGGTTGAGGGTCAAGTTTCTTCGTCGGCCAAAGCAAAAGAATCAGTAGTATCGGCACTAACACAGCAAGCGCTCGGCGATGCAAGGTCGGCAGGAAATCCCACAAGCGTTGAACTCGCATTAACAATGGCTTGAATTCGATTTTGGTTACGTTCTCTTTTGCAAGCGCCAAATAGTCAGTTTGTGGCTTCTTCTTTCTACGACGATTCATTGCAAACTTCTCCAAACCCCTTTGTTCCCTAGTATAAAAATACAAACCACCAGAGTATAGAGAATTACCCTCAAACTCGGTCAGTAGACGGTAAAAAAGCTGACATTCCGCCAAGAGTAAGAGCCTCATCACAGCACATAAGTTACATCGTTGTGAAGTAGAAAGATTTAAACCTCCAGTCGAAACTGTTATCCTTTGAGGCTTTGTTACGCGATAAAAGAGCGACTTTTATGTCTGATATTAAATTTGAAACGATAGAGCAAAAAGCCAGCTACGGTATTGGTCTGCAAATGGGTCAACAACTTGCGGGCTCTGGCCTTGACGGTCTGAACGTAGATGCCATTGCTGCGGGTATTGCTACCGCACTGACTGGTGACATGCCGGCAATCGAGGTTGACGAGATCAACAAAGCCCTGCAAGAACTTTACACACGTGCAGAAGCGGCACGTGCAGAGGCTGCAAAAGCGGCCGCTGCGGATGGCGAAGCATTCCTAAAAGACAATGCGCTACGCTCTGAAGTGACTGTTCTAGACTCTGGTCTGCAGTACGAAATCATCACTGAAGGTACTGGCGAGATCCCAACGTCAGACAAAACCGTTCGCGTTCACTACCACGGTGAACTCGTTGACGGAACAGTATTTGATAGCTCGGTGTCTCGCGGTCAGCCTGCACAGTTCCCGGTAACTGGCGTGATCAAAGGTTGGGTAGAAGCACTACAACTGATGCCTGTTGGCTCAAAATGGAAACTGTACATCCCACACGACCTTGCTTACGGTGAGCGTGGCGCTGGTGCATCGATTCCTCCATTTGCAGCACTCGTCTTTGAAGTGGAACTGCTCGCTATCGTTTAAGCACGGATTTCTACACGGATAACAAAAGCTGACTTCGGTCGGCTTTTTTTATATGCGAGGTGCGAGGTGCGAGGTGCGAGGTGCGAGGTGCGAGGTGCGAGGTGCGAGGTGCGAGGTGCGAGGTGCGAGGTGCGAGGTGCGAGGTGCGAGGTGCGAGGTGCGAGGTGCGAGGTGCGAGGTGCGAGGTGCGAGGTGCGAAATTTTTGCCAAAATCTCAGTATGATGTCAACAAAAAAGCCGAGCTATCGCTCGGCTTTTCCGTTCTTACGAACCTGATTACTCAGCAGCAGTTTCTTCAGCAGCTGGGCGATCTACAAGCTCAATGTATGCCATTGGAGCTTTGTCACCAGCACGGAAGCCAGCTTTTAGGATACGAGTGTAACCGCCCTGACGAGCAGCAAAACGTGGACCTAGTTCGTTAAATAGTTTTGCAACTACTTCGTTGTCACGAGTACGTGCAAACGCAAGACGACGGTTAGCAACACTGTCAGTCTTAGCTAGTGTAATCAAAGGCTCAACTACGCGACGTAGCTCTTTTGCTTTTGGCAATGTAGTCTTGATAACTTCATGACGTACAAGAGAGCTAGCCATGTTGCTAAACATCGCTTTACGATGTGAGCTGTTGCGGTTGAGTTGACGACCACTCTTACGATGGCGCATGACCTAATCCTTCTAACTAGTATCGATTAATCTTCAGCGATTGATGCAGGTGGCCAGTTTTCCAGGCGCATGCCCAGAGACAGACCACGTGACGCCAGTACGTCTTTAATCTCAGTAAGAGATTTCTTACCAAGGTTTGGCGTTTTAAGTAGCTCAACCTCAGTACGTTGTACTAGATCACCGATGTAGTGAATCGCTTCTGCTTTCAGACAGTTAGCAGAGCGAACTGTTAGTTCAAGATCGTCTACAGGACGGAGTAGGATCGGATCGAATTCTGGCTTCTCTTCTTTCTCCTCAGGAACACGTACATCACGAAGATCTACGAATGCATCCAATTGTTCAGCAAGAATAGTTGCTGCACGACGGATAGCTTCCTCAGGTTCAAGAGTTCCGTTAGTTTCCATATCGATAACAAGCTTATCGAGGTCAGTACGCTGTTCTACACGAGCTGCTTCAACGGCGTAGGCAATTTTGTCTACAGGGCTGAAAGTAGCGTCGACAAGTAGGCGACCGATTGGACGCTCATCTTCTTCAGTATGGATACGAGCTGAAGCTGGAACATAACCGCGACCACGTTCTACTTTGATACGCATAGCGATCTCGGCATTGTCATCCGTTAAGTGACAAATAACGTGTTCAGGGTTAGCGATCTCTACATCACCATCATGGGTGATGTCACCTGCAACCACAGGGCCCGAGCCTGATTTGTTCAGTGTAATGAACACTTCATCTTTGCCTTCGGCAACGCGTACAGCTAAACCTTTAAGGTTCAGAAGAATTTCAAGAATATCTTCCTGAACGCCTTCTTTGGTACTGTATTCGTGAAGTACGCCTTCAATTTCTACTTCTGTCACTGCGCAACCAGGCATAGAAGAAAGCAGAATACGGCGAAGTGCATTACCCAGAGTATGGCCGAAACCACGCTCTAATGGCTCAAGAGTTACTTTTGCGTGGGTCGAGCTGATCTGTTCAATGTCAACTAGACGTGGCTTAAGAAATTCTGTTACAGAACCCTGCATTGTGTCCTCTCTTTAGTTTAAACCTTACTTAGAGTAAAGCTCGACGATCAATTGTTCGTTGATGTCAGCTGACAGGTCAGAACGCTCAGGCATACGCTTGAATGTACCTTCCATCTTGCCGCCATCTACTTCAATCCAAGTTGGTTTTTCGCGTTGTTCAGCAACTTCTAGAGCCGCTTTAATACGAGCTTGCTGTTTAGCTTTCTCGCGAATTGAAACAACGTCGTTAGCCGCTACTTTGAAAGAAGGAACGTTTACAACTTTACCGTTTACTAGGATAGCTTTGTGGCTAACTAGCTGACGTGCTTCTGCGCGAGTTGCGCCAAAGCCCATGCGGTAAACTACGTTATCAAGACGACCTTCAAGAAGCTGAAGCAGGTTTTCACCTGTGTTGCCTTTCAGGCGAGCAGCTTCTGCGTAGTAGTTACGGAATTGTTTTTCTAGAACGCCGTACATACGACGTACTTTTTGCTTCTCACGAAGCTGAACGCCATACTCAGATAGACGACCGCGACGAGCGCCGTGTACACCTGGTGCGTTATCAATTTTACACTTGGTATCGATCGCGCGAACACCAGACTTAAGGAACAAGTCAGTGCCTTCGCGACGGCTAAGCTTCAGCTTAGGACCCAAATATCTTGCCATGATTCTTCTCCAATCTTCCTAGAAACGTTAAACGCGACGTTTCTTCGGTGGACGACAACCGTTATGAGGGATTGGTGTAGCATCAACGATGTTTGTGATGCGGAAACCAGCTGCGTTCAGTGCGCGAACAGTAGATTCACGACCTGGACCAGGACCCTTAACCATAACTTCCAAGTTCTTTAGGCCGTATTCTTTAGCCATTTCAGCACAGCGCTCAGCCGCAACCTGTGCAGCGAACGGAGTAGACTTACGAGAACCACGGAAACCTGAACCACCTGCAGTTGCCCATGCAAGAGCATTACCTTGACGGTCAGTGATAGTTACGATTGTGTTATTGAAAGAAGCATGGATGTGCGCAACGCCATCCGCAACTTGCTTGCGTACGCGCTTGCGCGCGCGAGTTGGTTGTTTAGCCATTGTACTCTACCTTCCCGATTATTTCTTGATCGGCTTACGCGGACCCTTACGGGTGCGAGCGTTGGTTTTAGTACGCTGTCCACGTAGAGGTAGACTGCGACGATGACGAAGACCACGGTAACAACCAAGATCCATTAGGCGCTTGATGTTCATGGAAACTTCACGACGTAGATCACCTTCTACAGTGTATTTAGCTACACCATCACGCAGTTGATCGATCTGCTCTTCAGTTAGTTCACTGATCTTAACATCTTCAGCAATACCCACTTCAGCTAGGATAGCTTTAGAGCGAGTTTTACCGATACCGTAGATCGCGGTTAGAGCGATTACAGCATGTTTCTGATCAGGAATGTTAATGCCTGCGATACGGGCCATTATTCACTCCTAGGTTTCATAAAAGAATTATCCGCAGCAAAGCCCGTGATGGATACGCTGCGGGATACTACTTCTTTTGCACGCAAAAGGTAGGCCGAGGAATATACTCGACACTACCTTATATTTCAAGTAAAAATTTCTGCTGAATTAGCCTTGGCGCTGCTTGTGCTTTGGCTCACTGCAAATCACGCGAACAACACCGTTACGCTTGATTACTTTACAGTTACGGCAGATTTTTTTAACGGAAGCACGAACTTTCATTGCTAAACTCCGTAATTGAAACTGCTGAGTCTACCACCGAATTAACGGCCGTAGCCCTTCAGATTCGCTTTCTTTAACACAGACTCATATTGATGAGACATCATATGTGTCTGTACCTGTGCCATAAAATCCATGATGACAACAACTACGATAAGTAGTGATGTTCCGCCGAAGTAGAAACGAACGTTCCACGCGACCATCATGAACTCCGGAATCAGACAGATAAAGGTAATGTAGAGCGCACCAGCTAAGGTCAAACGCGTCATCACTTTATCAATGTATTTGGCTGTCTGCTCACCTGGGCGGATACCGGGTACGAATGCACCAGACTTCTTCAGGTTATCTGCTGTTTCACGCGGGTTGAAAACCAACGCCGTGTAGAAGAAACAGAAGAAAATAATCGCTGCCGCATAAAGCATGACATACAAAGGTTGACCTGGGCTCAAAGCCAAAGACACGTCAGTTAGCCAACCGAACGCGCTGCTTTCACCATTTTGGCCAAACCATTGTGCCAATGTTCCTGGGAACAAAATAATGCTTGATGCGAAAATCGCAGGAATCACACCGGCCATATTTATTTTCAATGGCAAATGCGAACTCTGGGCTGCAAACACTTTACGACCTTGTTGACGCTTCGCGTAGTTCACAACGATACGACGTTGACCACGCTCCATGAAAACAACGAAATAAATGACTGCAAAAGCCAACACTGCAATTAACAGCAGAAGAAGTACATGCAATTCACCTTGACGCGCTTGCTCGATTGTTTGTCCGATTGCCTGAGGCAACCCAGCAACAATACCTGCAAAAATTAGCAACGAAATACCGTTACCAATTCCACGCTCTGTAATTTGTTCACCTAACCACATTAGGAACATGGTGCCGGTTACTAAACTTACGGTTGCAATTAGCGTAAACATGGTTTGGTTGATAACAACCAGATTGTCGACCATGTTTGGTAGGCCTGTTGCAATACCAATAGCTTGGAAAGTTGCAAGTACAAGCGTGCCGTAGCGTGTATATTGGCTGATCTTACGACGGCCTGCTTCACCCTCTTTTTTGAGTTCAGCTAACGCTGGATGAACTACCGTTAGCAACTGGACAACAATCGAGGCCGAAATATACGGCATGATGCCCAGAGCTAAAATAGATGCACGCGAAAGTGCACCACCGGAGAACATGTTAAACATTTCAACGATGGTGCCTTTTTGCTGTTCGAACAAATCGGCAAGTACAGCAGCGTCAATACCAGGAATCGGCACAAAAGAGCCAGCTCGGAATACTAAAAGTGCACCAATTACGAATAACAAGCGCGACTTTAGTTCACTTAAGCCGCTCTGAGCACTACGAAAATCTTGTCCTGGTTTTTTAGCCATCTGTACCTCGTTCCTCGAGATTATTCCTCGATTTTACCGCCTGCAGCTTCGATTGCAGCTTTAGCGCCTTTAGTCACACGCAGACCTTTCACAGTCACAGCTTTGCTGATCTCGCCAGAAAGAACAACTTTAACGAATTCGATGTTCTTAGTGATGATGTTAGCCGCTTTTAGGCTGTTTAGATCTACTACGTCACCAGAAACTTTCGCTAGCTCAGCTAGACGAACTTCAGCTGCCACTAGGCTCTTACGAGAAGTGAAACCGAACTTAGGTAGACGTTGTTTCAGAGGCATTTGACCGCCTTCAAAACCTGGACGAACTTTGCCGCCAGAACGTGACTTTTGACCTTTATGGCCACGACCACCAGTTTTACCGAGGCCTGAACCGATACCACGACCTAGGCGCTTCTTAGAAGGCTTAGAACCCGCAGCCGGTGATAGAGTATTCAAAAGCATTATGATTACTCCTCAACTTTAACCATGTAGTAAACCTTGTTGATCATACCGCGAATACACGGTGTATCTTCAAGTTCTACAGTGTGGTTGATTTTACGAAGACCTAGACCGCGCAAAGTAGCTTTGTGCTTAGGCAGGCGACCAATTGAGCTTTTAGTTTGAGTTACTTTAATAGTTGCCATGGTGTTCTTACTCCGAAATAGCTTCAACAGTTAGACCACGTTTAGCAGCAACCATTTCTGGTGACTTAACGTCTACTAGTGCATCAATCGTTGCACGAACGATGTTGATTGGGTTAGTAGAACCGTACGCTTTTGACAGTACGTTGTGTACACCAGCAACTTCTAGTACTGCACGCATCGCACCACCTGCGATAACACCAGTACCTTCTGCAGCAGGCTGCATGTAAACTTTAGAGCCCGAGTGGCGACCTTTCACTGGGTGGTGAAGAGTGCCTTCGTTAAGAGCGATAGTAACCATGTTACGACGCGCTTTTTCCATTGCTTTTTGGATCGCTGCAGGTACTTCACGTGCTTTGCCGTAACCGAAACCTACACGACCATTACCGTCACCAACTACAGTCAGTGCAGTAAAGCTCATGATTCGACCACCTTTAACCGTTTTAGAAACACGGTTAACTGCGATTAGCTTTTCTTGCAAATCATTCGCTTGAACTTGTTGTTCTTTAGCCATCTTCCAACCCTACCTTAGAATTTCAGACCAGCTTCGCGAGCAGAATCTGCTAGCGCCGCTACTCGACCGTGGTATTGGAAACCAGAACGATCAAATGCAACTACAGTTACGCCTTTCTCAAGAGCGCGCTCTGCTACAGCTTTACCCACTGCTTTAGCCGCATCGATGTTACCAGTGTATTTCACTTGCTCACGGATCGCTTTTTCTACAGTAGAAGCTGCTGCGATAACCTCAGAGCCGTTTGCCGCAATAACTTGAGCGTAAACGTGGCGAGGAGTACGGTGTACTACCAGGCGAGTTGCACCAAGTTCTGCAATCTTACGACGTGCACGTGTAGCACGACGGATGCGAGATGCTTTCTTATCCATAGTGTTACCTTACTTCTTCTTAGCTTCTTTACTACGCACATTTTCATCTGCGTAACGAATACCTTTGCCTTTGTAAGGCTCAGGCGCGCGGTAAGAACGGATGTCTGCCGCAACTTGACCTACTAACTGTTTATCACAACCAGTTAGAACGATCTCAGTTTGGCTTGGACACTCAGCTTTGATACCCGCTGGCAACTCGTGCTCAACTGGGTGAGAGAAGCCAAGAGTCAGGCCAACCGCATTGCCTTTCATAGCAGCACGGTAACCAACACCCTTAAGGGTAAGCTTCTTAGTGAAGCCTTCAGTAACACCAACAACCATGTTGTTAACTAGAGCACGAGCAGTACCTGCTTGAGCCCATGCGTTAGCAACACCTTCGCGAGGACCGAAAGTTAGCTTGTTTTCTTCCTGAGCGATAACTACTGCGTTGTTTAGAACGCGAGTTAATTCACCTTTAGCACCTTTTACAGTGATTTCTTGGCCGTTCAGTTTCACCTCTACGCCAGCTGGAATAGCGACAGGTGCTTTAGCAACACGAGACATATTCTACTCCTATTAAGCTACGTAGCAGATGATCTCACCACCAAGACCTGCTTTACGAGCAGCACGGTCTGACATCAGACCCTTGGAAGTGGAAACAATAGCAACACCTAGACCACCCATTACAGATGGCAGCTCGTCTTTCTTCTTGTAGACGCGCAGACCTGGACGTGAAACACGCTTCAGTTGCTCGATTACTGGTTTAGCTTGGAAGTACTTAAGAGTTACTTCTAGCTCAGGTTTTATGTCGCCTTCAACAGCGAAGTCAGCGATGTAGCCTTCAGCTTTAAGCAGTGCAGCAATTGCAACTTTCAGCTTTGAAGAAGGCATTTTAACAGCAACTTTGTTTGCTGCCTGACCGTTACGAACACGGGTCAGCATATCCGAAATCGGATCTTGCATGCTCATATGATTTACTCCAAATGATTAAGTGGCAATTACCAGCTAGCCTTACGAAGTCCAGGAATCTCGCCTTTCATGCAAGCTTCACGAACTTTGATACGGCTCAGACCGAATTTACGTAGGTAACCGTGTGGACGACCAGTTTGGTTACAACGGTTGCGCTGACGTGACGCACTTGAATCACGTGGAAGAGTTTGCAGTTTTAGAACCGCATTCCAACGATCTTCTTCTGATGCATTTACATCGCTGATGATAGCTTTTAGAGAAGCACGCTTTTCAGCGAACTTAGCTACTAGCTTTGCACGTTTTACTTCACGTGCTTTCATTGATTGTTTAGCCATAACAGTAACCCTTCACCTTACTTACGGAATGGGAAGTTAAAGGCAGCCAGCAGAGCACGGCCTTCCTCATCAGTACCAGCAGACGTCGTAATAGTGATGTCTAGGCCGCGTACACGATCAACTTTATCAAAGTCGATTTCCGGAAAGATGATTTGCTCGCGAACGCCCATGCTGTAGTTACCGCGACCGTCAAAAGACTTAGCGTTAACACCACGGAAGTCACGTACACGTGGAAGAGCGATAGAGATTAAACGCTCCATAAAATCCCACATACGCTCGCCACGCAAGGTTACTTTACAACCGATTGGGTAGCCTTCACGAATTTTAAAGCCTGCAACAGACTTACGCGCTTTAGTGATTAGTGGCTTTTGACCAGAGATCGTTGCCATATCAGAAGCTGCGTTTTCTAGCAGTTTTTTATCGTTGATAGCTTCGCCCACACCCATGTTTAGGGTGATTTTCTCGATTCTAGGGACTTGCATGACGCTTGTGTAACCGAACTGTTTGGTCAGTTCAGCGACTACAGACGACTTGTAGTAATCATGCAGTTTCGCCATAGTAGAACTCCAAATTACTTTCTAAATTAGTTAGAAACAGTTTCACCGTTTGACTTGAAGAAACGAACCTTTTGGCCGTCTTCAAAACGGAAACCGATACGGTCAGCTTTACCAGTAGCTGCATTGAAGATAGCCACGTTAGAAACGTCGATTGCTGCTTCTTGCTCTACGATACCGCCTTGGATACCTAGTGCAGGAACAGGTTTCTGGTGTTTCTTAACAAGGTTGATACCTTCAACGATAACTTTACCAGTTGCTAGAACCTTAGTTACTTTACCTTTCTTGCCTTTGTCTTTACCAGCAAGAACGATTACTTCGTCATTACGACGGATTTTAGCTGCCATTATTGCCGCTCCTTACAGAACTTCTGGAGCCAGTGAAACGATCTTCATGAACTTATCGCCACGAAGTTCGCGAGTCACAGGACCAAAGATACGTGTACCGATAGGTTGTTCACTGTTGTTGTTCAACAGTACACAAGCGTTTCGGTCGAAGCGAATGACAGAACCGTCTGGACGACGTACGCCTTTACGGGTGCGAACTACCACCGCCTTCAGTACATCACCTTTCTTAACTTTACCGCGTGGAATTGCTTCCTTAACAGTAACTTTGATGATGTCACCGATGTGTGCATAACGACGGTGAGAGCCACCCAGAACCTTAATACACATTACGCTGCGAGCGCCTGAGTTATCAGCTGCGTCCAGCATACTTTGCATTTGGATCATGTTAGTGCTCCGCTAAATATTAAAAAACTAGACCCTCTCGGGTCGGGCTGCCTCTTTATAAGGGACGCGAATTGTACCACCCTTTTTTGTGATTGGGTAGTCAAAAAATAAACGGCTCCAAAAAATAATTTTGGAGCCGTTCGCGTTCATAGAAGAGGTAAGATTAGATCTTCGCCTTTTCTACAACTTTTACCAAAGTCCAAGATTTAGTCTTAGACAGTGGACGACACTCACGAATTTCAACGGTGTCGCCAATGCCACATTCGTTGTTTTCATCGTGTGCGTGAACTTTAGTCGTGCGCTTAACGAATTTACCGTAGATAGGGTGCTTCACCATGCGCTCGATAGCAACAACGATAGACTTGTCCATCTTGTCGCTAACAACACGACCTAGTTGAGTACGAATTTTGTCGCTCATTATGCGCCTGCCTTCTCAGTCAAAACAGTTTTCACACGTGCGATATCACGGCGGACAGCTTTCAGAGTATGAGTTTGCTGTAGTTGACCAGTCGCAGCTTGCATGCGCAAGTTGAACTGTTCACGTAGCAAATTCAATAGCTCAGCGTTAAGCTCTTCAACGCTTTTTTCGCGTAGTTCTAGTGCTTTCATCACATCACCTGCTTAGTTACAAATGTAGTCTTGAATGGCAGTTTGCGAGCCGCTAGGCGGAACGCTTCACGCGCCAATTCTTCAGGTACACCATCAACTTCGTACATCACCTTACCAGGTTGGATTTGGGCTACCCAGTACTCAACGTTACCTTTACCCTTACCTTGACGAACTTCAAGTGGTTTTTCAGTGATTGGTTTGTCTGGGAACACACGGATCCAGATTTTACCTTGACGCTTGATGTGACGCGTCATAGCACGACGTGCAGCTTCGATTTGACGAGCAGTCAGACGACCACGGCCAACAGCTTTAAGACCAAAAGAGCCGAAGCTTACTTCTGTACCTTTTGCTAGACCACGGTTACGACCAGTATGAACCTTACGGAACTTAGTACGTTTAGGTTGTAGCATCTGTCGACTCCTTACTTACGGCCTTTACGCTGCTTCTTAGGCTTGTCAGCCTTTGGCTCTGCAGCTTCAGTTGCTGCTGGCATACCGCCTAGGATCTCACCTTTGAAGATCCAAACTTTAATGCCGATTACACCGTAAGTGGTGTGAGCCGAAGAAGTTGCGTAATCAATGTCAGCACGTAGAGTGTGTAGAGGCACACGGCCTTCACGATACCACTCAGAACGTGCGATTTCAGCGCCGCCTAGACGACCGCTTACTTCCACTTTGATACCCTTAGCACCTAGACGCATTGCGTTTTGTACCGCGCGCTTCATCGCACGACGGAACATAACACGACGCTCTAGCTGAGACGCGATGCTGTCACCAACAAGCTGCGCATCCAGTTCAGGTTTACGTACTTCAGCGATGTTGATTTGCGCTGGTACACCTGCAATTTTCGCTACAGCTGCGCGTAGCTTCTCAACGTCTTCACCTTTCTTACCGATAACAACGCCTGGACGAGCAGTGTGGATAGTCACACGGATGCTCTTAGCAGGACGCTCGATAACGATGCGTGATAGAGACGCTTTAGACAGTTCTTTAGTTAGGAACTGACGTACCTTGAAGTCGCCGTCTAGGTTGTCAGCGAAATCTTTGGTGTTAGCAAACCATGTAGCATTCCAAGGCTTAACGATGCCTAGACGAATACCATTTGGATGTACTTTTTGACCCATTGCTTACTCTCCTAGTCTCTTAGCGATCTGCTACAACAACAGTGATGTGGCTTGAACGCTTCAAGATACGATCCGCACGACCTTTTGCACGAGGCATAATACGCTTCATGGTTGGGCCTTCATCTACGAAGATTTTAGCTACACGTAGATCGTCGATATCTGCACCTTCGTTGTGCTCCGCGTTCGCGATAGCTGACTCAAGAACTTTCTTAACCAGTTCAGCCGCTTTTTTATTGCTGAAAGTTAGGATTTCTAGAGCTTGGTCAACAGATTTACCACGGATTAAATCCGCAACTAAGCGAGCTTTCTGAGGCGAAATGCGAGCAAAGTTATGTTTAGCAATAGCTTCCATTATTTACTCCTTAGCGCTTCTTAGCTTTCTTATCCGCAGCGTGGCCACGGTAAGTGCGAGTTGGTGCGAATTCACCCAGTTTGTGACCGATCATTTCATCAGTTACGAATACTGGAACGTGCTGACGACCATTATGGACAGCGATGGTCAAACCGATCATGGTTGGAATGATCATTGAACGACGGGACCAAGTCTTAATAGGCTTTTTGTCTCCGCTTTCCACCGCTTTCTCTACCTTCTTCAGCAAGTGTAGGTCAATAAATGGACCTTTCTTGAGAGAACGTGGCATGGCTTATCCTCTTATATAGATTACTTGTTACGACGACGTACGATGTACTTGTCAGTGCGTTTGTTGCTACGAGTCTTGTAGCCTTTAGTTGGCATACCCCAAGGTGAAACTGGGTGACGGCCACCAGAAGTACGGCCTTCACCACCACCGTGTGGGTGGTCAACCGGGTTCATTACCACACCGCGAACGGTTGGACGAACACCGCGCCAGCGAGATGCACCCGCTTTGCCTAGTTCACGTAGCATGTGCTCTGCGTTGCCTACTTCACCGATAGTCGCACGGCCTTCAGACAGAACTTTACGCATTTCGCCAGAACGTAGACGGATAGTGACATAAGAACCATCGCGTGCAACGATTTGAGCGTAAGCACCAGCTGAACGAGCCAGCTGTGCACCTTTACCAGGAGTCAGTTCAACACAGTGAACAGTAGAACCCACTGGGATATTGCGCATTGGTAGAGTGTTACCCGCTTTGATTGGCGCATCAACGCCAGATTGGATAACGTCACCCGCTTGCAAACCTTTTGGTGCAATGATGTAACGACGCTCACCGTCTGCGTACAGAACTAGAGCGATGTTTGCGCTACGGTTTGGATCGTATTCTAGACGCTCAACTTTCGCTGGGATGCCATCTTTAGTACGTTTGAAGTCAACTACACGGTAGTGGTGCTTATGACCGCCGCCGATGTGACGTACTGTGATACGACCGTTGTTGTTACGACCACCATTCTTAGAGTTTTTCTCTAGAAGAGGTGCGTATGGCTTACCTTTGTACAGGTCAGCGTTTACGATTTTAACAACGTGACGACGACCAGCCGAAGTCGGCTTACATTTAACAATAGCCATTATTCAACTACTCCTGTTATTCCGCGCCGCCAACAAAGTCAAGATCTTGACCTTCTTTCAACGTCACGTACGCTTTCTTCACGTCTGAACGACGGCCTTGGCGTAGACCTTGACGCTTGGTCTTACCCTTAGTGATAAGAGTATTTACAGACTTAACTTCAACTTCAAATAGCTTTTCTACAGCTGCTTTGATCTCTTTCTTAGTCGCATCTTTCGCTACTTTGAAAACGATAGTGTTCGATTTCTCAGCAGCCATAGTTGCTTTTTCAGAGATGTGCGGTGCACGTAGAACTTTTAGTAGACGCTCTTCAGTGATCATGCCAGCATCTCCTCAACTTGCTTAACTGCTGCTGCAGTCATTAGAACCTTGTTAAACGCGATTAAGCTTACTGGATCGATACCAGATGCGTCACGCACGTCAACTTTGTATAGGTTACGAGCAGCTAAGAATAGATTCTCGTCTACTTCGCCAGTAACGATGAGTACATCGTTAAGCTCAAGTTCTTTAAGCTTAGCTACTAGCTCTTTTGTCTTTGGTGCTTCTACTGAGAAGTTATCAACAACGATTAGACGCTCTTGACGAACTAGCTCAGAAAGAATGCTCTTCATCGCACCACGGTACATTTTCTTGTTTACTTTTTGGCTGTGATCTTGTGGTTTCGCAGCAAAAGTAACACCACCTGTACGCCAGATTGGGCTACGAATTGTACCAGCACGTGCACGGCCAGTACCTTTTTGACGCCATGGCTTAGCACCACCGCCAGAAACTTCTGAACGTGTCTTTTGAGCACGAGTGCCTTGACGAGCACCTGCTGCGTACGCAACAACTACTTGGTGTACAAGAGCTTCGTTGAACTCACGTCCGAAAGTAGTTTCGGAAACAGTTAGTGCGTTAGCACCTTTAACCATCAATTCCATTACTTACTCCTAGACGTTATGCTTTAACAGCTGGTTTGACGATCACGTTACCGCCAGTTGCGCCTGGGACTGCACCTTTAATAAGAAGCAGATTGCGCTCAGCGTCAACTCGTACGATCTCTAGGTTTTGAGTCGTTACACGCTCAGCACCCATGTGACCTGCCATTTTCTTGCCTTTAAATACGCGACCTGGAGTCTGACATTGACCGATAGAACCAGGAGCACGGTGAGACAATGAGTTACCGTGAGTCATATCTTGAGTACGGAAGTTCCAGCGCTTAACAGTGCCTTGGAAACCTTTACCCTTAGATGTACCAGTAACGTCTACTTTCTTAATTTCGTTGAACAGTTCAACAGTTAGTTCTGCACCAACTTCGAACTCTTCGCCGTTTTCTAAGCGGAATTCCCAAAGACCGCGACCAGCTTCAACGCCAGCTTTAGCAAAGTGACCTGCTTCAGCTTTGTTTACGCGGTTAGCTTTCTTAGAACCAGTAGTCACTTGGATTGCTGCATAACCGTCAGACTCAAGAGATTTAACTTGAGCAACACGGTTCGCTTCAACCTCAACAACTGTTACTGGGATAGAAACGCCTTCTTCAGTAAATACGCGGGTCATGCCCACTTTACGACCGATTAGACCAATCATTCTTCTAATCTCCCTTAACCTAGGCTAATTTGAACGTCAACGCCTGCAGCAAGGTCTAGACGCATCAGAGCATCAACAGTTTTGTCTGTTGGCTCAACGATGTCGATTAGACGCTTGTGAGTACGGATTTCGTACTGGTCACGAGCTTTCTTGTTAACGTGTGGAGAGATAAGAACGGTGAAACGCTCTTTACGAGTAGGTAGTGGGATTGGACCACGAACCTGTGCGCCAGTGCGCTTAGCTGTTTCAACGATTTCCGCGGTAGAAGCATCGATTAGTTTGTAATCGAAAGCTTTTAGGCGGATACGGATACGTTGGTTCTGCATGAGACAGAGCTCCAATTATTAAAAATTACACAAACAATATCGCCACTCAGACTCGCATATGGCGAGAGAATGCCGATTGATTTATGTGAAACCGTAGTACCCCGATTGGGCACATTGTCAGTTAATTTTCGATTAGCATTCAGCTATCACAAGTGAATGTGCTTACTAATTGTATTAACTGCGAACATAAGCTGAGTATACGTTACCCTTCAAACCATTTAGATTCGTCAGCTCCTCGCTGCTCATTGGTTCACAACTGAACAAGTCAGTGCGGGGTATTATACAGATCACAAATTAGCTTGCAAGCACTGTTTGAAAAATAAACGTTGAATAGATAGAGGTAGTGTAAGAATTAGAGAAGAAAGGCATCACCTAGTCGCTAAAAGGCGCTGCCTGATGTTTACATATTTTCGAAATCGTCTGACCCTTACCATAAATAAAGATTGAAGTTCCGTTATTCTTCGACAAACTGAGCCTGCAAGTAATTTTCTATCCCGGTCATTTGGATTAAACCAAGCTGCGTTTCTAACCAGTCGACATGCTCTTCTTCATCTTCCAATATTTCTTGGAACAGATCTCTGGATACATAATCTCTGATGTCTTCCGCGTAGGCTATGGCATCTTTTAGGTCGGGGATAGCCATCATCTCAAGCTTTAGGTCACACTCAAGCATCTCTTGAGTATTCTCTCCGATCATAAGTTTACCAAGGTCCTGTAGATTGGGGAGCCCTTCTAAGAATAAGATCCGCTCGATGAGATGATCAGCGTGTTTCATCTCGTCAATCGATTCGTGGTACTCTTTGTCCGCTAAATGTTTTAAGCCCCAGTCTTTGTACATGCGAGCGTGAAGAAAGTATTGATTGATAGCGACAAGCTCGTTGCCGAGTACTTTGTTGAGATGTTGAATGATGATTGGATCGCCTTTCATGACATAGCCCTCCTCTTTGGCTCTATTAACTGTAGAACCAAATATGGAGGAGTCAAAAAAACTCAACACCTATCTATTCTAACTCGCCTCTCTGTAGAGAACGGGCACGATTTCGTTGATCACTTCTTTAGCGGTTCGCACACACTTACCACACTGACTTCCCAGCGCTGTGCACTTTTTTATCCCTCTAATATCCGTCACGCCTTCTTCCAGCACAAGTTGACGAATCTTCTTATCTGAAACACCGTGGCATAAGCAAACGTACATATACAAACACAAACCTGAATTTATAACACCCACGAAGAATAAAAGAGAATCATTCTTGTTACCAGTCTTATTTAATATGCTAGATAGATCCAATTGTTATTAAGATTGGCAGTGGAAACCAAACGGTTTAACTTAGGTTGGTTGTTCGTGTTTATACATCTAGTTAACAGATTGAAAATGTTGAATATCTATATGTGATGCACAGAGGGATGCGTAGATTTTTTTATAACTAAAATGAAAAGAGGAAGCCGAAGCTTCCTCTTTTCTTGTGCGCTGTTCTTCAAGCTGAAGAAAAGTGCAAGATTCCGTTTAACTCAGAGAATTAAGCGATGATCTTAGCAACAACACCAGCACCAACAGTACGGCCACCTTCGCGGATTGCGAAACGTAGACCTTCGTCCATTGCGATTGGTGCAATTAGCTCAACAACCATTTGGATGTTGTCGCCTGGCATTACCATTTCTACGCCTTCTGGTAGCTCGATGTTACCAGTTACGTCAGTTGTACGGAAGTAGAACTGTGGACGGTAGCCTTTGAAGAATGGAGTGTGACGACCACCTTCATCTTTAGACAGTACGTATACTTCTGACTCGAACTTAGTGTGTGGAGTGATTGAACCTGGCTTAGCAAGTACTTGGCCACGTTCTACTTCATCACGCTTAGTACCACGTAGTAGTGCACCAACGTTCTCACCTGCACGACCTTCGTCTAGCAGTTTACGGAACATCTCAACACCAGTACAAGTAGTCGTTGTGGTCTCTTTGATACCAACGATCGCAACTTCATCACCCACTTTCAGGATACCGCGCTCGATACGGCCAGTTACTACTGTACCACGACCTTGGATTGAGAATACGTCTTCGATTGGCATCAGGAACGGCATGTCTACTGCACGCTCTGGCTCTGGGATGTAGTTGTCTAGCGCTTCTGCTAGTTCTACGATTTTCGCTTCCCACTGCTCTTCGCCGTTTAGTGCGCCTAGTGCAGAACCTTGGATAACTGGTAGGTCATCACCTGGGAAATCGTATTCAGACAGAAGTTCACGAACTTCCATTTCTACTAGCTCTAGTAGCTCTTCATCATCAACCATGTCACATTTGTTCATGAACACGATGATGTATGGGATACCAACCTGACGGCCTAGTAGGATGTGCTCACGAGTTTGTGGCATTGGGCCATCTGTTGCTGCAACAACTAGGATACCGCCGTCCATCTGTGCTGCACCAGTGATCATGTTTTTAACATAGTCAGCGTGTCCAGGACAGTCTACGTGTGCGTAGTGACGGTTTGGAGTGTCGTACTCTACGTGAGAAGTAGAGATTGTGATACCACGCTCACGCTCTTCTGGTGCGTTATCGATAGATGCGAAGTCACGTGCTTTACCGCCGTAAACTTTAGCAAGAGTAGTACAGATAGCTGCAGTTAGAGTTGTTTTACCGTGGTCAACGTGGCCGATAGTACCAACGTTTACGTGCGGTTTCGTACGTTCAAATTTTTCTTTAGACACGATCGTGTTCCTTCCTAGTTATGATTCGCCAAGATCTCTGTTGATCATGACGCGCCAGAAATTGATATTTTATGCGCCAACGCTCGTCAGCGCAATATTTGGGCGTGTTGATCTGTAAAAAAGAGAACACTTTTTCCCAGATCTACGTCCTATTTAGTAACCGCGTTCTGCAATAATTGCTTCAGCAATATTTTTAGGGACTTCAGCATACTCATGGAATTCCATTGAATATGAGGCGCGACCTTGAGTTGCAGAGCGTAGGTCTGTTGCATAACCAAACATCTCGGACAGCGGAACCTGCGCGCGAATGATCTTTAGACCCGCAACGCCTTCATCCATACCTTCGATGATGCCACGACGACGGTTAAGATCACCGACTACGTCACCCATCCAGTCTTCCGGTGTAGTTATTTCAACTTTCATCATAGGTTCAAGAATAACAGGTTGCGCTTCAAGCGCCCCCTTCTTGAATGCCATTGAACCAGCGATTTTAAACGCCATCTCGCTCGAGTCGACATCGTGGTAAGAGCCATCAAATAGTGTAGCTTTAATATCCAAAACTGGGTAACCAGCCAGAACACCACTATTCATCTGTTCTTCGATCCCTTTCGCGACCGGAGCAATGAATTCCTTAGGAATGGCACCACCAACAACTTCATCTACGAAGACAAAACCTGCGCCAAGTTCGGAAGGTTCGAGTTTGATCCAGACATGCCCATATTGACCACGACCACCAGACTGGCGAACAAACTTACCTTCGACTTCTGCTTTACCACGAATGGTTTCGCGATAAGCTACTTGAGGTTTACCTACGTTGCAATCCACGCTGAACTCACGCTTCATGCGATCAACGATGATGTCTAGGTGCAGCTCACCCATACCTGAGATCAACGTTTGACCTGTTTCTGCATCCGTTTCGACACGGAATGATGGATCTTCTGCCGCCAGTTTACCTAGCGCGATACCCATTTTTTCTTGATCGGCCTTCGAGCGTGGTTCTACTGCGATCTGGATGACAGGTTCAGGGAACTCCATACGCTCCAGAATCACTTTGTGGTTAACATCGCAAAGTGTGTCGCCGGTAGTAACGTCTTTGAGACCAATCGCGGCGGCGATATCGCCCGCACGAACTTCTTTGATCTCATCGCGCTTATTGGCATGCATCTGAACGATACGGCCAAAACGCTCTTTCTTCTGCTTAACCGAGTTGTACACCGCATCACCCGTATTGACTACGCCTGAGTAGACGCGCATAAAGGTTAGCGTACCCACAAATGGGTCTGTCGCAATTTTAAATGCCAGTGCGGAAAATGGTTCGTTGTCGTCAGCATGACGCTCAACTTCATTGTCGTTTTCATCCACACCTTTAATGGCTGGTACATCTACTGGTGATGGCAAATATTCGATCACGGCATCCAGCACCGCTTGTACACCTTTGTTTTTAAACGCACTACCACAAGTGGCTAGCACAATTTCGTTATTTAGTGTACGCGAGCGCAGACCTTGCTTGATCTCTGCTTCACTCAGTTCACCTTCTTCAAGGTATTTGTCCATCAACTCTTCGTTGGCTTCGGCGGCGGCTTCAACTAAGTTGTTGCGCCATTCATTTGCCAGCTCAACCATGTCCGCTGGGATCTCTTCATAAGTGAAGGTCATGCCCTGATCGGCTTCATTCCAGTTGATGAATTTCATCTTGATTAGGTCGATGACACCTTTGAACTCCTCTTCCGCACCAACGTTCAGTTGGATAGGAACTGGGTTCGCACCAAGACGATTTTTAATTTGTTTCACAACGCGTAGGAAATCTGCACCTGTACGGTCCATTTTGTTAACAAATACCATGCGTGGAACATGATATTTATCCGCTTGACGCCATACAGTTTCAGACTGAGGTTCAACACCAGATGAGCCACAGAACACCACCACAGCACCATCGAGTACACGAAGTGAACGCTCTACTTCGATAGTAAAGTCAACGTGTCCAGGGGTATCAATGATGTTTACGCGATGATCTTGGAATTGTGCTTCCATACCACGCCAGAAGGTAGTCGTCGCAGCCGAGGTGATTGTGATACCACGCTCCTGCTCCTGCTCCATCCAGTCCATGGTTGCCGCACCATCGTGAACTTCGCCGATTTTGTGAGAAAGGCCAGTGTAGAACAGAATACGCTCAGTTGTGGTTGTTTTACCTGCATCTACGTGAGCACAGATACCGATGTTACGGTAGCGCTCAATAGGAGTTTTACGAGCCACGATTGTATCCTCTTACTAAGGGAATCCTTAGAGTGTAGAAAAGTGCTGCGAGAGGACCTCGCAGCACAGAAGGCATTACCAGCGGTAATGAGCAAACGCTTTGTTCGCTTCTGCCATACGGTGAACGTCTTCACGTTTCTTAACAGCAGTACCTTTGTTGTCTGACGCGTCTAGCATTTCAGCAGCTAGGCGAGCAGCCATAGATTTTTCACCACGCTTACGCGCAGCTTCAACCAACCAACGCATAGCAAGTGCGTTACGGCGAACCGGACGTACTTCTACTGGCACTTGGTAAGTTGAACCACCTACACGGCGAGATTTAACTTCTACCGCTGGGCGAACATTTTCAAGAGCTTCTTCAAATACAGCTAAGTGATCTTTGCCAGATTTCTCAGCCATGGTGTCTAGTGCAGTGTAAACAATTTTCTCTGCAACAGATTTTTTACCGTCAACCATAAGGATGTTAACGAATTTTGCCAGCAGTTCAGATTTGAACTTTGGATCTGGAAGGATCTTACGCTGACCAATAACGCGACGACGTGGCATGGATATTCTCCGTTGTCTTCTTCAGGTTATCCAAAACTTTTCAGTTTCTTCAAAATTAAAAATAATTTTAGTGTTTGGCCTTACTTAACGCTTCTTACTAAAAAGAAGTGCATTAAGACTTAGGACGTTTCACACCGTACTTAGAACGTGCTTGCTTACGGTTGTTCACGCCTGCACAGTCAAGTGCACCACGTACTGTGTGGTAGCGAACACCTGGAAGGTCTTTAACACGACCACCGCGGATCAGAACAACTGAGTGCTCCTGAAGGTTGTGACCTTCACCACCGATGTACGATGTTACTTCGAAGCCGTTTGTCAGACGTACACGACAAACTTTACGAAGTGCTGAGTTAGGTTTTTTTGGTGTAGTAGTGTAAACACGAGTACATACACCACGTTTTTGTGGGCACGCTTCTAGTGCTGGCACGTTGCTTTTAACAACTTGCTTAGCACATGGCTTACGTACCAACTGGTTAATAGTTGCCATTAACTAGCTCCTGATTTACTTAAAGTAAGCTTTGTGAAAAATCTAGTCCCCAACCCACGTGAGCGAGTTAGGGACGCAAAATTCTATGCAGCAGTGAGAAGTGTGTCAAGAAATATGCGGATCTTTTTTGTCCAGTGCATAGGCATACTTGATGCCAGCCCTTAGAGGATAAGGACTTAGTTCCAAGTCAGTGAACTGTCATGCTTTGCGGTTAGCGCCACAAAACCAAGATAATCGACCCGTGAAAAGGTGGGACTGACTCGTTCTACCAAACCTCTGGCCAGTAAGTCATTATCAAGCACGTAGACATTAAGCGGGCGAATTTGTTGAAAATCTCGGTGCTGCGGGTTCGCCGCATACACCGCATTTTCAATCAGAATGATCTCATCTTGCTCTGTGACAACCGAAATAAGCTCGGCAATGGCGGAAACGGATTTGACAATGTGCAGCATATTTCTCTCTCAGAAGGTGAGCAGCTTACCGGCTTGTTGAAGTTTAGTTTGCAACTGCGGCTGATCGATTTGATGGGCTTCGATAACCAAATCCGCGTGCGCGACCCCCCGCTCTATTAGTGACTGGGTACAAACGTAGACTTGCTCGATATCATAAAGGTCAAACAGTTTCAGCATCGGTGCATAGTCTTTGCTGAGAATGCCCGCAGGCTGCTGCCCTTGTAAGAGCTGATAGACCCCATCTCCCATGAAAATCACGCTAATCTCTTCACAGTAGGCAGAGGCGGCCAGAAGCGCATCAATGCCTTCTCGGCCAGAGGCACTGCCATGCGGCGCAGAACGAAACACGTAGGTTAACTGACTCAAAACTGCACCACCCTATCTTGCACTAACATGGCTTCAGCGAGGCTGCCAAGCCCTGCCTGAGTAAAACCCTCAGCTAAATTATGCTGTGCTAAAGCGTGCTGCTGAGCTTCTTCATCTCCGATCACACCACGACGAAGCGCCGCCGCGACACAAGTCTCCAGCCGCACTTTGTGCTGTGTAGCAAGCTTTTGCCATGCTTTAACCAAATCAAATTCGTCATTCGCTGGCACAGTCAAGCCACTGCCGTTGCTGACACCCTCTTGGTAGAAAAAAACACTCACTAAGGTGTGGCCTTGTTCAATCAGCGCGTTCGCAAACTGATAGGCACTGCGCGCCGACTGAGTACCATAAACCGGCCCAGTCACGACGAGGGTGTACGTCAAAGCGCTCACTTCTCATCATCCTCAGTCTTGCGTTGACGAATGTAGAGGTAGACCGTGTGTTTGGAGATATTGAGGCGATCCGCCACTCGATTGATGGCGTCTTTGATATCAAAAATGCCTTTATCAAACAGCTCCATGACGATTTGGCGATTTTTGGTGTTATTGGAGACCGACTTGTCTGCGTTAATCTCTTCGATGGTCCGTTCTACGGTTTGATCCACCAGCTCTTCGACATCACTGGCAAAGTTGACCGATGACGCCGCTTGCTTGGCTTCTTCGGTTGGCATGAACGATTGCAGCACCTGAGAAAATGGCGCATCAAGGTTAACGTTGATACACAATAGGCCAATAACGCGATTTTCCCCATTGCGAATCGCGATGGTGATCGATTTCATCAGCACGCCGCCTTTGGCACGCGTGAAATAGGAACGGGAAAAATTGCGCTCCGAACCCTCGATGTCCCTTAGCATTTTCAGTGCTAAATCGGTAATGGGTGAACCTACCTGACGCCCGGTATTCTCACCATTAGCAATTTTAATCGCCGACGTGTTGAGATCTTCAAGTGAGTGCAGAACGATCTCACAAAAAGGGCCGATCAAACTGGCGATGCCGTCAACGACCGCCTCATAAGATCGCAAAATGATTTTATCGTGCTCGGTAAATGGTTTCACGTGAACGGATTCCATCTCGAGCAACATGTCCGCAGTTAATGTTTCTGTAGTTGTCACTGTTGTAGCCTTCGAGCGAAAAATCAACAAATTGCTGTAAGTTTATCAGAAATTTTGAACAGAACACCTAGCAAACTCTCGAACTAGTGACTTAGAACAAAAAAGGGCCCGAAAAAATTCAGGCCCTTATCGATGATAAAGCGCGATAAATTACTGCGCAGCGTCACCATTTTCAATCTTCAGCAGTTCCACTTCAAACACCAGCGTTGAGTTTGCTGGGATGCTTGGTGTGTCTTGCGTGCCGTAAGCCAGCTCAGGCGGGATAACAAACTTGAACTTAGAACCTACAGGCATCAGTTGTACCCCTTCAGTCCAACCTGGGATAACACGGTTTAGCGGGAAGGTGGCTGGCTCACCGCGATCGTAAGAGCTATCGAACTGCTCGCCGTTGGTGAGTGTGCCTTTGTAGTGCACTTGCACTGTGTCAGTGTCTTTCGGCTTCTCGCCCTCTGCTGGTGTCAGCACTTGGTAAAGCAGACCAGATTCGGTCTTAACCACGCCTTCTTGTTTCTCAAACTCAGCACGGAACTCGTCACCCGCTTTTTTCGCTGCGTCCGCTTTTTCCGCTGCTTTCTTCTGCATGGTCTCTGCAACACGCTTATCAAGCGCTTCTAGTGCAGCACGTGTGTCGGCTTCGTTCAGCTCTGGGTTACCCGCAAAGACGTGTTCGATCCCTTTAAGAACCAACTCTTTGTTGAGTGTAATGCCAATTTCGCTTGGCTTGTCTAAGCTGGCGCTTAGGTAGTTTGCAAAAGAGACACCGATGGCGTAAGCCGCTTTGTCATCTTCTGAATTAAATTGAACCGCTTTACCAGTTTCAGCTTGCACTTGCTCAACTTTTGGCGCAGCGTCTGGTTTTGCTTCTTCTTTCTGACAGCCTACCGCCAGCATAACTGTCGCTGCAAGCAGTGACACTTTTAAAACTGATTTCATTAAACTCTCCAGTTAATGGGTTAAACCATTGGTTAATGTGCACAAATCTCGTAACAGATTGGTGAAGTCCATCGTTATACCAATATACTAGTGATATGTCTTGGGACACAAACCGGAATATTAGATGTGATGCAAAGAATTTTTCATTCCTCACTACTGTTGATTGTCATCACCGTGTTAAATGGCTGTTTTTTTTCCAAGCAGGATGTACAACGCTGGGAAATAGAACCGCAAGGTGCCGCCAGCTTTGCACTGAGCCGTGACGGGCGTTTTGCTCTGCTTTATTCAACTTCTCGCCAACTGGTACTTTGGGATCTACTTGAAAACAAAGAGCTCTCTCAGTTAGGCGCACAAGACCCACAAGCCAACGTGGTCTCTAATATTCGCATTTCAGACAACGGTCGTTTCGCCATTACCGCGACACAAATGAACTTTGCGGTTTGGGATTTAGGGTGGACTCAGGCTCAAGGCCTTTGGTCTATCTCTGATGGCATTATTCGCGACGTCGATATCAGCAGCAATGGCGAGCAAGTGTTGCTTGGTTTGTCTAACGGCAAAGCCATTTACGTCAACTTAGTCAGCGGCAGGCGCATGGAGTTCCTCGCTCATCAAGAAAAAGTCAATTCGGTCGCCCTTTCCGCCAATGGGCGTTTTGCTTTAACGGGTGGTAATGACTATAAGGCTTATTTGTGGGACACCGAAACTGGGCTGATTTTGCGCACCTTTGATCATCAAGAACGAGTGGTTCGGGTGGCTTTGCAGCGTGATGGTCAATTAGCCTTTACCTCGGATGGGGGCAATCAGGCGGTGGTTTGGGATTTAAGCCGTGGTGAGCAAGTAGCACGATTAAAAAGCTGGGCACGACAGCTGATTTTCTCCACCGCGCGTTTTTCCGACGATGGCCGCTGGCTACTGACAGGCACGCCATCCGGGCAGGTGTCACTGTGGAACACTACCAGTGGTAAAAAGAAGGAAAGTTATGAGGTCGAGCCGCTAAAAGATGCTCGTCCACCACGTGCGGTAGTGTATGATGCCGCTTTTGATACTAAACGCAGGGTGATCACGGCGACATCCGCGGGCATTGCACAAGCTTGGACACTAGAGAATTAACATGACAGACAGAACCGTTGCGCAGTTGGAAACTCGGCTTAATGACCTAGAATGCCAGCTTGCTTTTCAGGAACAAACCATTGAAGAGCTCAATGATGCTTTGGCACAACAGCAGTTATTGCTCACCAAAATGCAGCATCAGATGAAGTATATGGTCGGCAAGATGAAAAATATGGAGACGTCGAACATGGCCGAACCGGCCAAAGAGCCGCCGCCGCCGCACTATTGAGAAAGAGAAAGAGCCTCACATTTTGCAGGCTCTTTAGCTTAACGTTATTCGTCGGCGTAAATTTTCACACTCAGGTTGCCCGCAACATCTATTGAGGCGCGATACATGCCAGAACTATTGATGGCAAAGTGAATCTCACCATGTGCGTCCAGCGCGATTAACCCACCTTCACCACCCATATTTTTCAGTTCGCCTTGAATGATGTGTTCACAAGCCGTATGCACATCTTCTTTTAAATAACGCATACGCGCTGCCACATCTTCGGCCACGCGTTTACGAATAAAAAACTCCCCCACTCCCGTGGTCGATACCGCGACGACGCCATTTTCTGCCACCGTGCCACAGCCGATCAGCGCCGAATCACCCACTCGACCATATTTTTTGTTGGTCACACCACCAGTACTGGTTGCGGCAGCAAGGTTTCCCTGTGCGTCCAGCGCCACGGCTCCGACTGTGCCGTGCTTTTTATCATCGGGATATTTGGCTTCGGAAAGGGCAAACAAACCTTTTTCGCGCATCGACAGCAGTTGCTCGTAACGGCGATCGGTAAAAAAGTAATCTTGCTCGGTATAGACGTGCCCCTGTTCAAAAGCGAATTTCTCCGCACCCTCACCGATTAGCAGCACATGTGGGCTGTTTCGCAACACATCACGCGCCAGTTCAATCGGATTTTTGATGTGACGCACTCCAGCGACTGCGCCAGCTTGCAAATCACGCCCATGCATCAGTGAGGCGTCCATTTCAACCATCTCATTGTTGGTCAACACCGAGCCTTTTCCCGCATTGAAATGCGGTGAATCTTCCATCACTTTGACCGCGGCAACCACCGCGTCCAGCGCATCGGCCCCTTCTTGCAACAGCGCGTAACCTGCCTGCACGGCGCGCTGCAGATCGCTCAAGATCGCGCGCTTCAACTGTGCGCTCATTTGCGTACGTAAAATGGTGCCAGCGCCACCATGAATGGCGATTGAAATCGGTTTGTTCATGTTCTCAACTCAACAATTAACAAGGGACGGAGTATCTCAGCGCAGAAAAACAAAAAGCGCAAGTTGATTGCCCTACTTGCGCTTTTTGTCGATTTAACATCTCAAGCCGATCGCTTGAGGATGCCCAATACGATTAGTGAGAGCCGCAGCCACCGCCACCGCAGCAGCCATCTTTTTCACCGTGGTGGTGATGGCCATGGCCTTCGCCGCCACAACAGCCGCCTTCATGATCGTGGTCGTGATCATGACCACCACAGCTGCCACCATCTTGGTGGATATGACCGTGCTCGATCTCTTCTGCCGTTGCTTCACGCACCGCAATCACTTCAACATCAAAGGTCAGTGTTTGACCTGCAAGCATGTGGTTACCATCCACCACCACTTCATCGCCATCGACTTCGGTCACTTCAACAGGGATTGGACCTTGGTCAGTATCGGCAAGGAAACGCATACCAACTTCGATTTGCTCAACACCTTGGAATACTTCTGCAGGAACGCGTTGAACCAGTGCATCACTGTGCTCACCGTATGCGTCTTCTGGTGCAACGGTCACGGTGAATTTATCACCCGCCACTTTACCTTCTAGCTCGTTTTCTAGGCCAGTGATCAGGTTGTTGTGACCATGCAGGTAATCCAGTGGCGCATCAGCCGTTGACTGGTCAACGACGATACCATCTTCCAGCTTAACCTGATATGCAAGGCTAACAACGACGTTCTTTTCAATTTTCATAACTACTCCAGAGAGGTCAATTTGCCTGACGAATAAATGGGCCAGGACGAAAGATCAATCCCGCTATTATGGAGATCAAATGGAGAAACACAATTATTCCGGCTTAAAAATGCCGATCATTTCCTGATCCGCGTGTTTATTTTTTTCTACAGATTTGGGCATACGTTGCTCTTTAAAATCGCATTCCACGCATTCGACCAACTCTATGTTGTTCTCTGTCCACCACATTAAAGTGTCTTGCTGCTGGCAGGATGGGCAACTTGCCCCGGCAATAAAGCGTTTTTTACTTTTCATTTGGTTCACTACTTTTCTTCCCAGAAATTGCGGGATTGGCGATCGTTTTCCATCTCCCGGGCAAAAATCTCTTCCAGCTCTTTACGCGCTTCTTTGGAACGTTGAGCCAGCTTTTTATCTTCATTATGCTGCGGCAATAACTCTTTGAGCATCGCGTTATCCAATTTACGGAAATGTGCTTCAGCACGCTTGGCTTGATAGGGATGCATTCCCAGTTCCACTAAGGTTTGCCGCCCTAGGTCCAAGGCACCGAGAAATGTTTCCCGCGAATAGGTATGAATACCGTACCCGAGCAGTGATACGCTTCAACTCGGCTACGGGCGCGCGCCATTAATTTGAGATGAGGAAAGTGCTGACGGCACAACTCCACAATATTCATCACTTGATCCGGCGAGTCGGTACAGATCACCAGCGCTTCTGCTTTTTCAGCCCCCGCGGCGCGCAGAAGGTCGAGCTGGGTGGCATCACCGTAAAACACCTTGTAGCCGTACTTGCGTAACAATTTGATTTGGCTGGCATCACTTTCCAGCACGGTGATTTTAATTTTATTGGCATAAAGAAGGCGGCCAATAATCTGTCCAAAACGGCCAAAACCCGCAATGATCACACGCGGCTCAGTATCAACCACATCTGACGAGAGCGCTTCACTGTCCTGATTCAAGGTTCTTGTATACCAGCCATTTTGCAATGAAAGCAGCAGCGGCGTCGTGACCATCGATAAGCTCACCACCACCAGCAAAAATGCCACTTCGTTGTGGTTGAGCAGCCCCTCTTTGCTGGCAGCGGTAAAAATCACAAACGCAAATTCCCCGCCCTGACTGAGGATCGCTGCCATTTTGCTGCGCGCTTTCGCCCGCATGCCAACTAAACGCCCAAGCAGATAAAGCAGAGCGCCTTTCACCGCAACCAAACCGAGCACCGCCAAAAGGATCTCCAGCGGAAACGCCACCAGTAGTCCCAAATTCACCGCCATGCCAACCGCGATAAAAAACAGCCCAAGCAGCAGACCTTTGAAAGGCTCAATGGCAATTTCCAGCTCATGGCGGTACTCACTTTCGGCCAGCAGCACGCCGGCTAAAAAGGTGCCCAGCGCCATAGAGAGCCCGAGTTGCTGCATCAACATTGCAATCCCTAGCACCACCAACAGCGCGGTGACAGTAAACAGCTCACGCCCACCCGTCATCACCACATAGCGAAACAACGGGCGCAGCAGAAAATGACCACCAACGAGCAACGCGCCAACTCCCGCCAAGGTCGCAACCGCGCTCAGCCCATCGCCGCTCATACCGCCGCCCGAGAGCAAAGGCAACAGCGCCAACATCGGGATAACCGCAATATCTTGAAAGAGCAGTACCGCGAATCCCGACTGCCCGGTTTCGGTGCGGGCCAAGCCCTGCTCTTCCAGCACTTTTAAGGCAATTGCCGTTGAGGAGAGCGCCAATCCCATGCCAATAACCAACGCTGACGTCCAAGCCAGATCAAACATGCTGACGACGCTGGCAATCACTAAAGTGGTGACCAGCACTTGAGCACCGCCAAGCCCGAATCGGCACGCGCATCTGCCACAGTTTTTTCGGGTTGAGTTCTAGGCCAATTAAAAACAGTAAAAGCACCACACCCAGCTCGGCAAAGTGCAAAATGGCGTCAACGTCGCTGATAACCCCCAGCCCCCAAGGACCAATCGCAACGCCCGCTAGCAAATAACCGAGCACTGAGCCCAAGCCAAAACGCTGCGCACGCGGCACAGCCACCACCGCCGCAGAGAGAAAGATCACACTGGTTTGCAGAAAATCACTGGTCAGCGCCATGCACACCTCCTAACGGATTGAGCAACCACTGGCGGTAATGCTCAGCGTGTTGATAGCGCTCGACATCGGAGACGTTTCTTGCCCAATAAAGCACCAGCGGTTCAAGCCAATGCATTTGGCACAAAGCGGCCGTCAGCTCAAATGGCTGTAAGATTTCCTCCAGCGGATACTTATTGTACCCCTTAGCACTGAACGCCTCTTTCTTGCCACCTGTGGTAATGACACTGCGCCAATACTTGCCTTCAAGGGCGTTACCACTACCAAACGCAAATCCTTTATTCATAACGCGGTCAAGCCACTCTTTGAGCAGCGCCGGGCAGGAATACATGTACATTGGGTGGTGGAAGACGATCACCTCGTGTTCGCGCAGCAGCTGCTGTTCTTGGCTCACATCAATAAAGAAATCGGGATAAAGGCCGTACAAATCGCGTATGGTCACGTGCGGCAGAGCGGCGATTTTTTTCAGCATCACTTGGTTAGCCACCGAATTTTGCGGCTCGGGATGGGCATAAAGCACCAGAACTTTTGGCAGGCTGGCTGAGGCAATTTTTTTCTTTGACATTCCGCGAACCTTCCCTGAGCGTAAACGATGATAGAAAAACAAAGTGTTATCTTGATGTTAATCATCATACTCAAATTTGCATAATGATCGACATTTATCCTCATTCCTCCTACTATTCGCAGCGATAAACGCACAGACTATTCGGCATCAACTGAGCTAAGCGATATGATTACCTTTTCCGACATTCAACTGCTCCGCGGCGGTTTCCCGCTTCTGGATCAAACTTCTGCAACCATTCATCCGGGAGACAAAATTGGTCTGGTCGGCAAGAACGGCTGCGGTAAATCGACCCTGTTTGCTCTGATTAAAGATGAGCTTTCTACCGACGCTGGCTCGTTTAGCAAACCAGCGCACTGGGAACTGGCTTGGGTTGCACAGGAAACTCCAGCCCTTGAGCGCAGCGCAATTGAATATGTGATTGATGGCGATCGCGAATATCGCGACTTGGAAGCGCAACTCGCCGCCGCAGAAGCAGCCGATAACGGCACCTTAGTCGCAGAGATCCACGGTAAAATAGAAACCATCGGCGGCTACAGTATTCGCGCACGCGCGTCAGAGTTGCTGGACGGCCTCGGCTTTAGCCAAGAGCAGATGAGCTGGAACCTAACCCAATTTTCTGGTGGTTGGCGAATGCGTTTGAACTTGGCCCAAGCGCTATTGTGTCGCTCCGACTTGCTGCTACTGGACGAACCCACCAACCACTTGGATCTCGATGCGGTGATGTGGCTGGAGCGCTGGCTGCAATCTTACCCAGGCACCCTGATGCTGATCTCGCACGACCGCGACTTCCTTGATCCGATCGTCAATCGCATCATTCATATCGAAAACCAGAAGCTCAACGAATACACCGGCAATTACTCTTCGTTTGAAAACCAACGCGCGCAAAAGCTGATCTTGCAGCAATCGATGTTTGAAAAACAGCAAAAGCAGATGACGCACATGCAAAGCTACATTGACCGCTTCCGCTATAAAGCCTCCAAAGCGCGTCAAGCACAGAGCCGGATTAAAGCGCTGGAGCGACTGGAAAAGGTGCTTCCCGCTCAGTTTGATAACCCGTTCAGCTTTGAATTTCGCGAGCCCGCAGCGCTACCAAATCCAATCATGATGATGGATGAAGTTTCCGCCGGTTACGGTGACAAACTGATTTTGCAGCAAATCCGCCTGAACTTGGTTCCTGGCAGCCGCATTGGTTTGCTTGGGCGTAACGGCGCAGGTAAATCGACCTTAATCAAACTGCTCTCGGGCGAGCTCAAAGCACAAGGTGGCGACTTGACTTTCTCTCAAGGGGTCAAAATTGGCTATTTTGCGCAGCATCAGCTAGAAACGTTGCACCCAGAAGAGACGCCACTGCAACACATGATGCAAATAGCGCCCGACAAAACCGAACAGGAACTGCGTAACTATCTGGGCAGTTTTGGTTTTCATGGCGACAAAGCACTGGAAAAAGTGGCTCCCTTCTCGGGCGGCGAGAAAGCACGCTTGGTGCTGGCGCTGATTGTGTGGCAAAAGCCCAACCTGCTGCTACTCGATGAACCGACTAACCACCTTGATCTCGACATGCGTCAGGCGTTGACGCTCGCCTTGCAAACCTTCGAAGGGGCGATGGTGATTGTGTCGCACGATCGCTACCTACTGCGCGCCACGACCGATGATCTCTATCTGGTGCACGACCGTCAAGTAGCTCCCTTTGATGGCGATCTCAACGATTACTACAAATGGCTGACAGAGCAACAGAAAGCCGAACGCAAAGAAGCGCAAGCCGAGCTGCCAGCCAAAGATGGCAACAACAGCGCGGCGGCGAAAAAAGAGCAGAAACGGCGCGAAGCGGATTTTCGTAAACTCACTGCGCCAATTCGCAAAACGCTGACACAGCTTGAAGCGAAGATGGATAAGCTCGGGCAAGCACTGGACGAGGCTGAACAGCAATTGTCAGATAACACACTGTATGATGGCGAAAACAAAGCTAAACTTACTCAAGTACTGGCCATTCAGGCGCAAAACAAAAGTGCACTGGAAGAGGTCGAAATGGAATGGATGGCCCAGCAGGAAGTGCTAGAGCAGATGGAACAGGAGTTCAACAGTCAATGAGCAATCAACACGCCCCACTTTTACTTACGCTTGAGCGGCTGTGGCAATTCAGCCTGCAATACTATGGCGTGAAAGAGGTAAAAGCGGCGTGTTTGAGTTTGCAAAATCAGTTTAACGGCAACGTTAACCTGTTGCTGTTGTTTAAATGGCTGGATGAGCAACAGCTCAGTTTCGATGAAGAGGAGTGGCACAAGTTGCAAAGCTGCTTAGGCCGCTCCGAAACGCTGCTGCATACCTATCGTGAATTACGTCGTCAGTGCAAACAGCACCTGCCTGATACTCTCTATCGCGAAGCGTTGCAGTTCGAGCTGCAATTGGAAAAACAGCAACAAGCCGATCTGGTCGAGTGCATTAACACACTGGCTCTGCACCCCAATCACACCGAGCCACTCACCCAGATCTACTGCCGTCATTTAGGCGCGGCTCACCTCTATGCGGCATTTAAACCGCCCTCTGCCCCGTTGGCGAAATCCAGTTAGTTTCTGTGATCCCGAGCCCGAGTTATCGAGCTCGCCTCTGCCAGAACATTGACCCGCCTAAACAATCGGGCCTTAATAAAGTTGGCTCAACGTTGAGAAAAAGAGAGCGACACACGCAGCTGACATCACAACGCGTATGGCGAGCCAGCAACAGAACCATGAGTGAAAAGTATGACTCAATTTACTGCCGCAAGAGGGATCAAAAATCCTCACCTGCAAACCTTACTGCCCCGCTTTATCCGCAAAAAAGCGCTGTTTGAGCCCATTTGGCAAACGCTGGACACCCCAGATGGCGACTTTCTTGATCTCGCGTGGAGTGAAGACCCTAACGGTGAAAGCGCGCGTAAAAAGCCACTTTTCGTGCTGTTTCACGGCCTGGAGGGCAGCTTTTTTAGCCCCTATGCAAATGGCCTGATGAACGCCTTTGCCAACGCTGGCTGGCTATCCGTGATGATGCACTTTCGCGGTTGCAGCGGTAAGCCTAATCGCCTCGCGCGTGCGTATCACTCAGGGGAAACCGAAGACGCGCGCTATTTTTTACAGCACCTTCAGCGTCATTTTCCGCAGAATCGCAAAGTGGCACTTGGCATCTCACTTGGTGGCAACATGCTGGCCAACTACCTTGCCACTTATCAAGATGATCCTCTGGTGGACGCCGCCACCATCGTTTCCGCGCCACTGGATCTTTCGGCTTGCTCAGAGCGTATCGAGCAAGGCTTTTCTCGCGTCTATCGCCGTTACTTGCTCTCGTCACTGAAAAAGAACGCGCTACAAAAGCATCATCTGCTATCAAATGCGTTGGCGATATCGCCACATTCGATCAAAAAACTCACTCGCTTATATCAGTTTGACGATCTGATCACCGCGCCGCTGCACGGGTTTAAAAACGCGCTCGATTACTACCAGCAGTGTTCGGGGTTGCACAAATTACGCGAAATCCGCATTCCTACACAGATCATTCACGCCAAAGACGACCCGTTTATGACCGATGCAGTGATCCCCAAATTTGTCTTGCCCGACAACATTGACTATCGCCTGTTTGATCACGGCGGCCATGTCGGCTTTTTAACCGGCAGCGCGCTGCATCCCCGCTTTTGGCTGGAAGAAGCCTTGCCGAGCTACTATGAAAGCTTAGCGGTTTCGGCATAATAGCGCGGCATTTTCTTATTGAGCATAAAGTAAAGAGGTATTTATGATCATTCCTTGGCAAGAGATCAGTGCCGATGCGCTGAGCAATTTGATCCGCGAATTCGTTCTGCGTGAAGGCACCGACTATGGCGAAAACGAAGTCTCGTTAGAGCAAAAAATCGAGCAAGTAAAAACCCAGCTCAAGCAAGGTGAAGCGGTGATCGTTTTCTCGGAACTGCATGAAACCGTTGATATTCAGCTTAAGCAAAAATTTTAGTTGGCCGAGATTTTTACCGCACCTTATCCCATGACAAGCACGTTTAACGTGTTATAGTGGCCAAACGATTGCACATGCCGGAAGCCACATTCCGGCCCGACAGGTAAGTACTACAACGACAGGGTTTGTCATGTCAGCAAAGCATCCAATCATCGCTGTCACTGGTTCATCCGGTGCCGGCACGACGACAACGTCAGAAGCATTTCGCAAAATGTTCAATATGATGTCCATCAAGCCAGCTTGGATTGAAGGGGACAGTTTTCACCGTTTCACTCGCCCAGAGATGGACGTTGAGATCCGTAAAGCACGCGAGCAAGGTCGACACATCAGCTACTTTGGGCCGCAAGCCAACGATTTTCCTGCGCTGTCGGAGTTTTTCCGTCAGTACGGCAAATCGGGCACAGGCGAAGTGCGCCGTTATCTGCACACCTTTGACGAAGCCGTGCCTTACAACCAAATGCCCGGTACCTTTACACCGTGGCAAAAGCTGCCCGACAACACCGACGTGCTTTTCTATGAAGGTCTGCACGGTGGAGTAGTTGATGGTGAAGTCAACGTTGCGCAGCACGTGGACTTTTTGATCGGCATGGTGCCGATCGTCAACTTGGAATGGATCCAAAAATACGTGCGCGATACACGTGATCGCGGTCATTCGCGCGAAGCGGTAATGGATTCGATTGTGCGTTCAATGGACGACTATCTCAACTACATCACCCCGCAATTTTCACGCACTCACATTAACTTTCAGCGCGTGCCGACGGTGGATACGTCCAACCCACTCAATGCCAAAGGCATCCCGAGTTTAGATGAGAGTTTTGTGGTGATTCACCTGCGCGGGATCAAGAACGTCGACTTCCCTTATCTATTAGCGATGATCGACGGCTCCTTTATGTCGCGACACAATACCTTAGTGGTGCCAGGCGGCAAAATGAGCTTCGCTATGGAACTGATTGTACAGCCCATCCTGCAACAACTGATTGAAACAGGTAAAATTGGCTAAAATTTGAGGCTGGTTCACGCTTACTTTTCATACCGTGATCATGTGCACAATTTTGCGTAGAAAATCCCATTCTCGACACGATTAAAATCAAGAAATCGTTTTCGAAAAAGGATACTATTTCAAACCGAAACACAAGATAGCTTGCAGCATCAATCAAGAGCTCTTATTCTAGCAAGTCAATAACAAGGCTTGGCTAAAGTATGGATAGCGGCAAGCGTACCCTGCAGAGGAAGTGAGATATTATGGTTCTAGGTAAACCTCAAACCGACCCAACACTAGAGTGGTTTCTTTCACACTGTCACATTCATAAGTACCCATCAAAAAGCACGCTGATCCACGCGGGCGAAAAAGCAGAAACTTTGTACTACATCGTAAAAGGTTCTGTTGCTGTGCTTATCAAAGATGAAGAAGGTAAAGAAATGATTCTTTCTTACCTGAACCAAGGTGACTTTATCGGTGAGCTAGGCTTGTTTGAAGAAGGCCAAGAGCGTACTGCTTGGGTTCGTGCAAAATCTCCTTGTGAAGTGGCTGAAATTTCATTCAAGAAATTCCGTCAGTTAATCCAAGTCAACCCAGACATTCTTATGCGCTTGTCGGCGCAGATGGCAAGTCGCCTACAAGTGACCAGCCAGAAAGTCGGAGACTTGGCGTTCTTGGACGTGACTGGCCGTATCGCTCAGACACTGCTGAACCTAGCAAAACAGCCTGATGCGATGACGCACCCAGATGGCATGCAGATCAAGATCACTCGTCAAGAGATTGGTCAGATTGTTGGTTGTTCACGTGAAACCGTTGGCCGCATTCTGAAAATGCTGGAAGAGCAGAACCTGATCTCTGCGCACGGCAAAACCATTGTTGTTTACGGGACTCGTTAATTTCACGCCAGAAATCGACGTTCAAATTGCAAAAAGCCACCCTGGGTGGCTTTTTTTGTTCTCGCGATACGTCTTAACCGTTGGTGCTTTCAAAGATCTTGTCTGCCGACGCGGCCACAAAACCCGGGTATAGATCGCCGTTTTCCATTGGGTAGCGTTTGGCAAACTCGTAAAAACCACCGGGAATGATTTCACTGCCTTCAATAAACTGCACCGCCACTTTGTCCGCCATCGTGGAAGATTGCTCCAGCAGCACTTCCGGCGTGCCCTTCACTTCCCCGCCAATTTCATTGATGGTAAAGCCCGCTTGACGTAAGTGATCGTTCACACCTTTCACCGAGTCAAATGCTTTGAGCTGATTGACGCTGACCGTAAAGTGGTTCGCGCCGTAACCATGCGCCGCCAACCAAGAGGCGTATTCACTCTCTTTTGCCAGCGTTTGATAGTCCGCAAAGCTCAACTCCCACAAGCGACCAGCGTAAAGGAACTCGTAGCCTTGCAATTGGCTCGCATCCACTTGGGCAACCAGCTTTTTCACAATCGCTTGCAACGCCTCTGAGCATTCATCGATTTTCAGCGCACTGATAAAGACTTTAGGCTGAGTCGGATCAGGATGCTCAAAATGTTTGGCCACTAGTTTTTTGCTTTCAAACAGATAGTCGCCACACGCTTTGTAGCCTAATTCGATAAACGGCTTCGCCAGCGTTTCAATGCCCAGCGGCTCAACGTTAAACGTTCGTAGCGCAATATGGTCGTTGATCAGGGCTTCATCTTCTTGCAATAGTTGATGCACTTTTGCCGCGGAAGGACACAGGCGTTGAATATAGTCGTTCCATAGCGATTCAAATAACACAGCTGGCGTCATAACGCCTCCTTGTTGTATCAGTTCACATTATCAGAGTATTGGGAGTGGACTGCGGCGGTGAGTGCAGAAATCACCGCCGCAATCCTCAACCTGTGACGTTCATTGTTTGAAAGCAAACAAGCCTGCGCGACTCATGGCTCGAAGCGGCGCAGGTCAGAGAGCTAAAGGCCGTTATCGTTATTAAAGTTCAACACCCGGGCTGAGCGTGGCGGGTAGTTCCGTTTGCGCCCCTTCCATTGATGCCATTGGGTACGCGCAATAATCGGCGGCATAGTAAGCACTCGGACGTAAGTTGCCCGACGCGCCCGGTCCGCCAAATGGCGCATCACCACTAGCCCCTGTCAGTTGGCGGTTGCGATTAACAATGCCAGCACGGATATGATCAACAAAATACGCCCACTCGTTATCGTCGGTCGAGACTAAGCCAGCCGACAAACCAAAGCGGGTGTCATTCGCCAGCTCAACCGCGCGCTCGAGGCCTTGATAGCGCACCACTTGCAGCAGTGGTCCAAAGTACTCTTCATCAGGCAAAACCGCGATATGAGTGACATCAATAATCCCCGGTGAAACAAAGGCGGCCTCGCCCGCTTTAGCTTCAATCAGGCTTTCGCCGCCGAGCGACTGTAGATTGGCCTGCGCGTCTAAGATAAAGCGCGCGGCCGCCTCAGAAATTTGTGGTCCCATAAAAGGCGCAGGTTCGGCAAACGGCTGGTCGACTTTAAGCTTTTGCACTGCTTCCACCAGACGAGTGATGAGTGCGTCGCCTTTTTCTCCTAGCGGCACATACAAACGGCGTGCACAAGTACAGCGCTGACCAGCGCTTATAAAGGCCGATTGAATGATGGTGTAAACCGTCGCCTCAAGATCGCCGTACTGCTCTGAAATCACCATCGGGTTGTTGCCGCCCATTTCCAGTGCCAGCATTTTGCCGGGTTGACCAGCAAACTGACGATGAAGCAGATGACCCGTGTTGGCGCTGCCAGTAAACAGCAAGCCGTCGATGCCTTTGGACTGCGACAAGGCAATCCCAGTCTCTTTACCACCTTGTACCAGGTTTAGCACGCCACTTGGCAGACCCGCTTCTTGCCACAGTTTCATCGCAAGCTCTCCCGTCCAAGGCGTTTGCTCGGACGGTTTAAACACCACGGTATTACCAGCTAACAACGCAGGCACAATGTGACCGTTTGGTAAGTGCGCTGGGAAGTTATATGGGCCAAAGACCGCCATCACACCCAGTGGGCGGTGACGCAACACAATTTGGTTGCCCGCCGCTTCTTTTTGCGACTCGCCAGTGCGTTCATGATAAGCGCGGATCGAAATGGCAATTTTGCCTGCCATCGCCGCCGCTTCGGTACGCGTCTCCCACAGCGGTTTGCCAGTCTCTTTGGCGATCACTTGAGCAATCTCTTCGCTGCGCGCTTTGACACGCTCGGCAAAGGCCAGCACGTAGGCTTCGCGCTCAGCAAACGTGAGCTTCTTCCAGCTCAGAAAGGCGTGACGCGCCGCTTTCACCGCTTGCTCGACTTGCGGCTCAGTGGCCCCTTTGCCACGCCAAACCACTTGGTTGTCATAAGGCGACAAGGAGGTGAACTCTTCGCCTTGCCCTTCTATCCATTCACCTGCAATCCACTGTGTCATCGTCTTTCCCTTAATCATTACTGCGCTAGCATGCGTACGTATTCGCCATCTTCCACCATCAGAGCCTGGGCCACTTTCGGTGACAAAATCACACTGGACGAGGCTTGGTCATAGGCAGCTTTGGCTGCCGTGGCGCGGAAGTTTTCAAATGAGGTATTGGCTATTAAAAAGTCTTGCGAGCTGGAGTGCTCCGCAACGCGCACTTTCGCTCGCACTGAGTGGCGTACCGATTCAATATTACGCAGGTCACACTCCACCGTGGGGCCGCCATCAAAGATGTCAACGTAGCCACGGCTGGTAAAGCCTTCTTTCTCAAGCAGCTTGAGCGCTGGACGAGTATTTTCATGCACCACGCCGATCACCGCTTGCGCTTCTGGGCTCAGCAGGTTGATGTAAATCGGCAGCTTAGGCATCAAATCGGCGATGAAGCCTTTTTTGCCGATACCAGTGAGGTAATCCGCCATGGTGAAATCGATGGAGAAGAAATGGTCCTGAAGCCATTGCCAGAATGGCGAGTTGCCATTGGCATCCGACACACCACGCATCTCGGCGAAAATGGTTTTCGAGAAGCGATGCGGATGTTCGGCCATCATCAAAAAGCGGCATTTCGACATCAAGCGACCGTTGAGCCCTTCACGGAATTTTTCCCGCAAGAACAAGGTACAAATTTCACTACAACCGGTGTAGTTGTTGCCAAAAGTGAGCAGCTTCACCACATTGTTGACGCCAAGTTTCGGCGAAGAATGGACAATTTTGCTGATGTGGTACGAGTAAAAAGGCACGTCCCAGCCAATCGCCGCTTCAATACCTGTGGTCCCGGCGACTTCCCCGCTTTCGGCATCAAAGCCGACCATCAGGTAGCCTTCATCGCCCGGCTCACAAACGTCAGGTTTGGCAAAGCTGTATTCAGAGTGTGTAATTCGATTGGTTAACAGTTCTTCATTAACCGGCAGAGATGTGAATCCGTGTCCCGATTCCACTGCACAGGTGTGCAGCGCGTCATAGTCCGACATTGCAATAGGGCGAACAACTAGCATCAATACTCCCTCCAGATGCATAGAAGGCCCTAGGTGTACTACCTAGGAAGTGATGTAGACGCCCGCCGCTTCCTGGGCAGGCGTCTGTTTGAGAGGCGTTTAAACCAGAGTGGCGATTGCTTTATCCAGTTTCGCCAAGCCTTCTTCTATTTCTTGTTTGGTGATCACCAGTGATGGGGTTAAGCGCACCACGTTCATGCCCGCCACCAGCACCAGCAGTCCCTCTTTACCTGCAGCGACCAGAATATCGCGTGCGCGGCCTTGCCACTCTTGATTGAGCGCCGCGCCGAGCAACAAGCCTTTGCCACGGATTTCAGAGAAAATCTGATATTTATCGTTAATTTTGCTTAGCCCTTCACGAAACAGTGCTTCACGCTCTTTCACGCCTTGCAAGGTTTCTGGCTTGGAGACTTCTGACACCACCGCTTCCGCGACCGCACAAGCGAGCGGGTTACCACCGTAAGTCGAACCGTGCGTGCCCACTTTCATGTGCGCGGCCAGTTTTTCTGTCGTCAGCATCGCACCAATTGGGAAGCCGCCACCGAGTGATTTGGCGGTGCTGAGAATATCAGGCGTCACACCAAGGCCTTGATAAGCATAAAAATCACCTGTACGTCCGTTGCCCGTTTGCACTTCATCAAAAATCAACAGGGCATTGTGCTTGTCGCACAGCTCGCGCACGGTTTGCACAAACTCAGGCGTCGGTGGCACGATACCGCCTTCACCTTGCAGTGGCTCCATCATGACCGCACACGTGCGATCGGAAATGTGCGCTTGCAAGGCATCGATATCGTTGTAAGGCAGATGCGTCACATCGCCGGGTTTTGGACCGAAACCATCTGAGTAAGCCGCTTGACCACCGACGGTAACAGTAAAGAAAGTACGTCCGTGGAAACCTTGTTTAAAAGCGATGATTTCAGATTTTTCCGCACCGTAAACGTCCGCGGCGTAACGACGAGCCAGTTTCAGCGCCGCTTCGTTCGCTTCCGCACCCGAGTTGGCAAAGAAGACGCGCTCGGCAAAGCTCACTTCGGTCAGTTTTTTCGCCAGTCGCAATGCGGGCTCGTTGGTCATGACATTGCTTAAATGCCACAGTTTACCCGCTTGCTCAGTCAGCGCTTTGACCATAACAGGATGACAGTGGCCCAGACAACTCACCGCGATTCCGCCCGCGAAATCGATGTATTCCTTGCCGTTTTGATCCCAAATACGTGAACCTTCACCTTTCACTGGGATCATCTCCATTGGGTTGTAGCAAGGCACCATCACCTCATCAAACAAACCACGATCTACTTTCATTTCCACTGTCATTGCACATTCCTTCTTGATACCGCACGCCTAGCAGAGAGCGAATCCAACCGACTGTGACTGGCCGGCAAATATTGTTTTGCATTTAAGCTGATGCGGCATTGTATTTACAATTAATTAACGAATTCAATAGTGAAATATTCTTTTTACAGCCCGGAGCAATACCCAATAGTCACTATTCATGATTATTTATGCATCATGTTCCGCAAATTATGAAGCATTTTTTTAATCGATCAACAAATCACTTGGCTTAATGGCAAAATGGAAAGGGGAAAGCAAAAAGTGGCGAATAGTTTTGCACTTCGCCTTGGCTGAAAAAAAGATGAAGAAAATGTTAAGAATGGTGATCAAGATCAGGGTTACGCGCGCTCAACGAGCGAGGAAATTGGCCAGCAACGCGTGCCCTTGCTCGGTTTTGATCGACTCAGGATGAAACTGCACAGCGTCAATCGGCAGCGTTTTGTGCTGATAGCCCATGATTTCGTCGATACTGCCATCCGCCAGCGTCGTCCAAGCGGTGAGTTCGAAGTCGGCAGGTAAGGTGTCATTTTTGACCACCAGCGAATGGTAGCGGGTGACGGTGAGTGGGTTGTTCAAGCCGCGAAAAACACTTTTCCCATTGTGCTCAATGGCTGAGGTTTTACCATGCATTACTTGCCGTGCGCGTACCACTTCCCCACCAAAGGCTTGGGCAATCGCCTGATGGCCAAGACAGACGCCGAGGATCGGCAGTTTACCCGCAAAGTGGGCGATCGCCGCTAAAGAGATCCCCGCCTCATTAGGCGTACATGGCCCGGGGGAGATCACCAGATGGGTCGGCTGAAGACGCTCGATCCCGGCAATATCGATCTCATCATTCCGCACCACGTGCACATCAGCACCCAGTTCACAGAAATACTGGTAGAGGTTGTATGTAAACGAGTCGTAGTTGTCGATGATCAGCAGCATAAATTTGTCTTAGCCTAGCGATGAAAACCTTAGCATTCTACGAATCCGGCTTACAGATTCAATCAATAACGTGCTTTGTGTTCAAAGAATCTAAGTCACCTCAACTCCGGAGAAGAGATTAAGATGGCAGGTGCGAAGCCTATATAGGGATGTCTAAGGCACTCTAGATAAAACTTTCCGGTGATAGAGGTTATTTGCAGCAAAGCATTAACAAGTGGTTTGCCAGCTTTGCTGAACAAACAACAAAGCCTAGCAAGGTGCTAGGCTTTGGTTGTTTTCGTCGTCCGTTATTTATTGTTTACGGCGGCGTAACCAGCCAAATGTCAGCAGTGACAGCAAGCCAAATCCACCGAGTGAACCGCCACCACCGGTACCATCATAGCTAGGAACGGCAATTTTACCGACTCCGATACCATCTTTACTGGCGACTTGAATCAATAACTGCTTGCTCGAACCAGGTACTTGTGACCAAGCAGCCTGAGTGTCCGATGCTTTTTCTGCTGCAGTTGCTACTTCAGCAACCTCTTCACGCATCAAATGCATCTGCAGCGTGTATTCACCACGAGGTAAATTCACCACATTAAAATTGACGGTTTGTAATCCATCTTTTTGTAACGTAACTACAGGGATCTGAGGCTTGTCATTTGATTTCAAGCCATTAGTGATCACTAGATAAGCCTTGTCGCCTTTTTTAGCATCTGCATTCACAACAAAAGGAATGTCTACACGACTACTATCGACGACAAATCGCACAGGATTCACTCCAGATTCTGCGTATTTATAAGATAAGGCCATCAGTACTGGATCGTGATCCGAAGAACGGTATGCCGTCACTGATGGATTTGAGTAATCGTCGTCTGTTTTGTGGAACTTACCTGGATTGGCACCAGCATATCGTTTTTGATAATCAAATAACGGCATTTCAGAGCTGTTGATGTTCCAGTCAATCGCATCCACTACTCGCGATGTCAAACTAGGGCTAACCAACATATGGTCTAATGACCCCACTTCATCATTGTATGAATAGCTCCAACTTGGCTGGCGACCATGTTTCTCATCCATCATATGCACAGCATGAACGTAACCAAAACTGCGCTTAATTTCAGCACCGTTAGGACCAAACTGAGGTTGATTGCCAATCCAAGTGTCTCTTGCGGCAAGTAGTGGTTTACCGGTTGGATTACTGGTTAACACTAACATAGGATCTTCTTTAGCATAAGCATTGAGATCGCCCATGATAATACGGTCATTCTTGGGATAACGTTTCTCAAGCTGCTCACCTAATTGCACCGCCCCTGCCACACGGAAGTGTTCACAGTTACCTTGTTTATCGGCATCGATGATCGCATTCTTGCTATCTACATTTTGATAATCTTCCCAACAAGCAGAGCCTTTAGACTTCAGATGGTTGACTGAAACCGTCAGCTTTTTGCCGGTATTGTGCACCAAAAATGTACCCGTTAATGAATCTCGCTGAAACGCACGTCCACTCCCTAGCAACTCACCTTTACTATTGGTGAGTACATTGCCATCGGCATCTGTGATGGCGGGCGCTTCTTGACGTGGTAAAGGAATAATATCCACTTCTTCCAAAGTCACCTTACTTGGGCGATAAATCAATCCCGTAGTAATCGCGTCTGACCCAATAGTGTCGTCAGAGGTGATCAACTTATCACCATTTGCATCGATTGCCACAAAGGTATAGCGATTACCGACGTATTTAGCTGTATGTCGTTGTGAATAACGATCTTCGGTGTATTTCTCGTTTAGCGCATCAACCAACTCTTTGATCGCACCATAATGGCCAAAGCCATTGTTTTCCATTTCCATCAAACCGACGATATCAGCATTCATGCCATAAAGCGCTTCAACCAGTTTCGCTTTTTGTAGTTCAAACTCGACTTGGCTTTCTGCGCCACGGTTTAAACCATGTTTATTGTAATCACCTCTAAATGGCGAGTTAAAAAAGTTCAAGACGTTCTTGGAGCCCAAGCGCAAAACAAACTCATCTGCTGCCACATTGGTTTTTAGCGATGGAGCGCCCTGACGCGCACTGTTGTTCGGTTTAAAGTTTGCTTTCGTTACGTTAAATTCCGCACTTGATGGCACAATCAAACGATATTCATCATAGCTATAATCCAAAACCCCTTTCATATTAACGACACTATCGTTAATGCGAATAGAATTAGCATTCGGATCGCTATTCCAAGCTGGGAAGTAGGGAATTTCTCCGTCCTTAGCCTTGATATCGCTTTCCACATAGACTCGACGATCTTGATTGTCACGCATCGCGGCTTTCGATTCGTCGGAACCAGCTGGCACTAACTGATTGGGGTGCATATTCGGTCTTTCATAGGCCAGAACCATATTGTTACGGTTGACAGGGGCATATTCAAAGCTAAAGGTGCGACTCACCCTCATGTTCTGTTTACCGTCTAGCTCGGGATTCATATCTTCCGGAAGTGTGACCAGCATCCCTTCATAACGCTCCAAGGTCGCTCGGAATAAAAGCGTGCCGTTCTCAGTATCCAGCTCAGGCATAACGACAATTGGCGTTGGCGCAATATTCGTCACCACCGAATCCATCACTTGGAATTTATTGACGGTGGTTTTAAGCTGAGTACGGCCATATGACTCTTCCACTTTGCCTTTAAAGCAGAGCGTTTGGCCAACATGTTCTGTTTTTGCACCATCGAAAGGAACAAACAGACCATCTGACGTTTTGGGATTGCCATCGCCGTCTTTATCTTGGATATAATAGCCTTTGGTCAGGCCAGTGGTTGCTGCAACCACCACACCTTGAACAAAATACTCGTCATCACTAATAAATTGACGATTTGCAACATCGACCATTGGTGAATGCCAGCTATCACCCTGAATCTCATAAGTCGGTGTCAGTGTCGCATTATCACACACCCCAACTTCTGGCTTAGGTGGAGTCACTTCCCCCGATAGCCCTGTGCCTAAACCCGCCGGAGAATCAACCGGAGAGACGCTCCAATTGGCAGCAATAAAAGTTGGGCTAGGCTGTGAAGCACTGCCTGTGCTGCGTACGAACGTTTTTCTAAAGCCCCAGCCTGTGGTATTACCTGATACGGTTTTTTCACCAACAATATCGTGCGTTTTTTGTCGAATGGCATCACGTTCATCATTACCATCGATATAACAAGTTTTTTCAGCGTCGCACTTGGCTTCGATGTCATGAGCGATAAACACCGCATCATCGCCGTTAAAAACAAACCCTGCTATCTTGGTTTGAACGCCTGATGGAATTTCTGACTTGATCGCTTCAGCCAATGAACCATGGTGAATGACAATAGATTCACCTGACGCCAGTGTAACGCCGTTAAGCATATTAATTTCTTGAAATGAATCAGCACCACTGCCAGAGAAACCATCCATATACAGCGCTGTGCCTTCAAATGTATGGGCTTGGTCGCCAATGTTGGTAATTTCAATCGCTTTATTATTACTCATCCCCATCAAATAACGGGCAATGACAATATCATTAATATCAGCAAACGCAGGAGCGGCCAATGAGCCTCCAACCGCTAATGCCAGCAGAGAGATTTTATGTTTCATGGGTATTTCCTTTACAAAACTGGATTAGAAAAAGACGCTCGCTTTTGCGTAAACATTTTGATAGCTCTCACCGGTGTAGCCTTCGATTTCAATCACTGAAGAACGGTTCGGTTTGTAACGTACGCCAAGCGTTTGGAAGGTGCGGCTTTTGCCAATCTCTTCCCATAGAACTTGATCTTTACCCCACTTATCTTGATCATCGCGATCCCAAGCTTGATATTCCTCATATTGAACCGAGCCAACCAAATCCCAATGCTCATTAAAGCTGTACTGCAGTGACACCACACCACCTTTGTTTTCGAATTCTTGATAACGATTACAAACCATTTTCGCTTGTTCAACCCAAGGGTCTGATGTTGTGGTACATTCACCTAAATCTTCGTATTCAATAAAACCGTTAATGCCGAGCAGTATGCTCTCAGTCACCGAGTATCTGGCACCGAGGCCATAAATACGAGCTTCACCATACTTCGATTCACCTGAAGAGCCATTACGCTTTTCAGCCCCTAAAACTAAGGAAAATTGATCGCCGAAATAGCCTAAATAGCCATTGGTAACATTGCCTAATGCCGCCCCTGATGAAGACTTACCTCGGTAGCTATATGAAACACCTAAAGCAAAATTATGGTATTTCCCTTCGTATTTTATTGTTCTGTCCTGATCGCCTGCTTCACCAGTAAGATCGGCACCTCTATCTAACGACAAATCACCAAACGCATCATAGTCGTCAAAGGCGGTATCAGTCAGACCAAATTCCACATAGTGATTTTGATTCAAACGGTAACCAAGCCAAGCTTTATCTATGTGTAAAGCCATATCACCAGAGCCACCACGCCAATTCTCACGCTCATAGTCAAGTTCGACTCGGTAATCAAAAATACCCGTTTTACCCATCGCCCCGAGAGTGGCCATTGAGTCATCAATAAAAGAGTCATTGGAGTGGTACTGCTTAAACTTTGCTTTAGTACCAAAGTAACCGCCAACGCCGACTTCACCATATAATTTCAGGTAATCACCATTATCATCCTGATAAATAGTGGCAGCATTCACTGCGGTCGCCATACATAGCGACGATATCGCTATTGCCACTGCATTTCGTTTTAACATTGCTATTTCCTTGTATCTTAAAATCCAACTTGGAATGATGTTCTGTATGGTAAACAGGGCTCTGTTATTACATTGATTGGCCAACAGGATATTTATCGGTCAAATTTTAGGCACACAAAGCCGTGCTCGCTTCTTTCGCTGCGAGGAGAGGTTCCGTTTAACCAGATCGTATCTAAACTCGACTAATGTCTCTCTTTTATGCAAAAAGAAAAGAGATAAGCATGGTAAATGCGAAATGTTTCACAATTATAAAAGTATTAATACGAAGGGTTTTATACTTTCAACAAATATCGTTGTTAATATAATCAACAAGAAATCAACTTTAATAAAGTTAGAGCAAGTGCTCAGTTTTTAATTTCTAAATATGATAAGTCGGCTGGATATATTAGCGATAGGTATATTAGGTCGAGCAGGAAATAATAAAAAAAGGCCGCACTGAATGGCGACCTTTGATTAGTTGTAAGATATTTCTGATTTATGGACGGGTCACAAAACCCACGGCTTGATAAACTTGTTTCAGTGTTTGCGCGGCACGTGCCGAAGCTTTTTCTGCACCTTGACGCATCACTTCATTCATATAAGTACGATCTTCACGAATGCGATGGTACTCGGCTTGAATTGGCTCAAGCATCGCCACCAGTGCTTCACCGACATCCTTTTTGAATGGACCATACATTTCTACGCCTTGGTATTTGGCTTCAATCTCGTCAAAGCTCATGCCCGTCGCTGCTGAGTACAGCCCCATCAGATTAGAGATGCCCGCTTTGTTGTCCCAATCATGGGCAATGCGCGGTGGCGTTTCGGTATCGGTTTGCGCTTTGTTGATCTTCTTGAGGATCGATTTTGGATCTTCCAGCAAGGTGATCACGTTCTTACGGTTGTCATCCGATTTCGACATCTTCTTGGTCGCATCCTGCAAGCTCATGACGCGTGCGTTCACGGCTGGAATGTACGGCTCAGGAATAGTGAAAATTGGGTTTTCTGGCGAATAGATGTTGTTGAAACGTGTCGCAATATCACGAGCCAGTTCCAGGTGCTGCTTCTGATCGCTACCCACGGGAACTTGGTGCGCACCGTAGAGTAAAATATCCGCGGCCATCAATACTGGGTAGCCAAATAAGCCGACGTTCACATCGTTGGCATAACGGGCAGATTTGTCTTTAAACTGAGTCATACGGCTCAATTCGCCCATTTGTGTGTAGCAGTTAAGAAGCCAACCAAGCTGAGCATGCTCTGGTACATGGGACTGAACAAATAGCGTGCTCTTCTTCGGATCAACGCCAACTGCGAGACAGATAGCCAGAGCGTCCAGAGTCGCCTCATGCAATGCTTTCGGGTCTTGGCGAACCGTGATGGCATGAAGATCAACCACGCAATATTGGCAATCATAGTCGTCTTGCATCTGCTGCCATTGACGTAGAGCACCCAAGTAGTTACCGATACTTAGTTCACCTGACGGTTGAACACCACTCAATACGATGGGTTTGCTCATGAAATGCTTCCTTTGACTTCTTAATCTTAAATAAATGAAAAACCGTGCAGACTCGGCGCACGGTTTTCTCAGTGTACTCATTGATGAGTATTTTTCTAGTGGTTTTCACTGCGTTGGGCCGAGACGAATCGCACTTCAGGCAGAAACGAGCACCACATCCAGCAGTTGGGCTAAAGAATCCGCGACATAATCAGGGTTGGAGTTAGCTATTGGCTCTCCGTGATTGTAGCCATACGTCAAACCAAACGAGGCACAACCGGCGTTTTTCGCTGCAAGAATGTCGTTTTTCGAGTCGCCGACCATCAGCATTTGCGAAGCATCCAACTGATGCTTTTCCAGTAGCCAGTTGAGCGCAATCGGGTTGGGTTTACGCTCAGCAAAAGTATCTCCACCGATCACGTCCACAAAATAGTCAGCGATACCGTGTTGCACTAAAACATCTGGAACAAATTTGCTCGGTTTATTGGTAACCAGCGCCATTTTTATGCCTGCACGATGCAGCTCTTGCAGCGTCTCTTTGACTGTCGGGTACAAATGACTCAAGCGATGTCCTGTCTGCTGATAGAAATCATCAAACAGCTCACGCGCTTTGCGGCGCAGCTCATCACTCAAACTCGGATCAATGGTCAAGCTTTGACTCAGCGCGCGACCAATCAAGATATCAGCCCCGTTGCCAACGTAATCGCGCACTTGCAGTTCGCTAACACTAGGAAAGCCCAAGGCTTGCACCGCTTGATCCGCAGCGACCGCCAGATCAGGCACGCTGTCGAGCAATGTACCGTCGAGATCGAAAGCGATCAGTTGAATGTCTTGTTGAAACATAAAATGGAAATTCTCTAAAAAACGAAGGATGGGCATGCCCATCCTTTCTATATGACCGTTACGGCTACTATACCTGTCCGCTTACTGTGACGCCAGTCTCTGACGCACCGCTTCAAAAAGGCAAATACCCGACGCCACCGACACATTGAGGCTAGAGACACTGCCCGCCATCGGAATTTTGATTAAGTCATCGCACGTTTCGCGCGTCAAACGGCGCATGCCGTCACCTTCAGCGCCCATGACAATCGCCAACGGGCCAGTCAGCTTGGCCTGATAAATATCGTGCGTCGCTTCACCTGCCGTGCCAACAAACCAGATGCCTTTTTCTTGCAGATAACGCATGGTGCGCGCTAAGTTGGTCACACGAATAAGCGGCACCGTTTCGGCTGCGCCACACGCCACTTTGCTCACCGTCGCGGTCATTGGCGCTGATTTGTCTTTCGGCACAATCACCGCAGCCACACCAGCCGCGTCCGCATTGCGTAGACACGCGCCTAAGTTATGCGGGTCGGTCACCCCATCCAACACCAGCAATAGTGGCGTCGTATGCTGAGCTAAAATGTCATCCAGATCGTTTTCGTTCAACTGTTTAGCGGGTTTGACTTTAGCGATAATACCCTGATGGTTCGCGCCGTGCGCTTTGTCATCTAAGGTTTTTCGTGCCATTTGCTGAATGGAAACCCCCACCATTTGCAGCTCACCTAAAATCGGCATCAGGCGATCATCCTGACGGCCTTTCAGCACATAGGCTTCAATAAAACGTTCTGGCTCACGCGCTAAAACCGCTTTTACCGCGTGGATACCGTAAATAAATTCATTACTCATTGCTTAACCTGTTTACTCGTGTAGAAGACCACTGCCTGCTCACTCAGCCGCTTTTGCACTGCGCTTGGCTTTCTTCGGCTTACTGTGTGGTTTTTTCTTACGCGCTTTTTTTACTTTCTGCTTTTTGTCTGCTCCTTCGACTGGAGCAGGACGTTTGGTCGGTTCGATCACTGGCTCATGAGGCATGGTTTTGCCAGAGGCCTTGGCGATGCCTTTTTTCTTCGCTTTGGCCTTTTCTTTCGCTTCAGCGACACGTTTTTTCGCAGTTTTTCCTTCGCCGCGTAGCTTACGGCTGGTTCCCACCAATTCAAAGTCAATTTGTCTGTCGTCCAGATTGACCGACAGCACTTTCACTTTAACTGCATCGCCGAGACGATAGATGTGCCCAAAGCTTTCGCCAATCAATCTTTGGCCAATCGGATCAAACTGATAGTAGTCATTTGCTAAGGTCGAGATGTGCACTAAGCCATCGATGTGCAGCTCGGTTAAGCGCACAAAGAAACCAAAACTGGTCACATTGGCAATCACACCATCAAGTTCATCGCCAACATGATCCTGCATGTACTCACACTTAAGCCAATCAGCCACCTCGCGAGTCGCATCATCAGCACGGCGCTCAGTCATTGAGCACTGCTCACCGTAGAAATCCATGTCATCGAAAGAGTAGTGGTAACCGCCCGTCGGCGTCCAACGGTCCTGATTACGCCCCTCTTCTTTGGCAATCAGGTATTTGATTGCGCGATGCAGCAAGAGATCCGGATAGCGGCGGATAGGCGAGGTAAAGTGTGCGTAACGCTTCAGCGCCAAGCCAAAGTGACCGGCGTTGTCGGCATTGTAGACCGCTTGCTTCATCGAGCGCAGCAGCATGGTTTGGATCAACTCTTTATCGGCTCGCTCACCGATCTGTTTAACCAAATCAGCGTAATCGGTCGGCGAGGGTTCTAAGCCACCTTTCAGATCAAGCCCTAGCTCGCTGAGAAAATCGCGGAAACCTTGCAAACGCAGCTCTCCAGGAGATTCGTGAATTCGGTACAGAGCGGGCTCTTTGGCTTTTTCCACCAAAGAGGCCGAAGCGATGTTCGCCATGATCATACACTCTTCGATGATCTTGTGCGCATCGTTACGAATCACAGGTTCAATGCTTTCGATCTTACGCTCAGGGTTGAAAATGAACTTGGTTTCCACCGTTTCAAACTCAATCGCACCGCGCTGATCGCGAGCCGCTTTGAGCACTTTGTACATCGCATGCAGCTCTTCCAGATGCGGCACTAAAGCTGCGTAGCGTTCACGCAACTCCTCATCGCCCTCAAGAATGTCGCTCACTTTGGTGTAAGTCAAACGAGCGTGCGAATTCATCACGGCTTCGTAATGTTTGTACCCTGAGAGTTTTCCGGTGTCGGAAATGGTCATTTCGCACACCATGCAGAGGCGATCGACTTGTGGGTTCAAAGAACACAAGCCATTTGACAGTACTTCCGGCAACATAGGTACCACTTGCGATGGGAAGTAAACGGAGTTACCGCGGTTGATGGCTTCTTTGTCGAGCGCCGTATCTGGCCGCACGTAGTAACTCACATCAGCAATCGCCACCCACAAACGCCAGCCACCGCCTTTTTTCTTCTCACAGTAAACCGCATCGTCGAAGTCACGAGCGTCTTCACCATCAATGGTAACAAGTGGCAGTTGGCGCAGATCCACACGTCCAACTTTGGCCTCTTCAGGCACTTCTTCACCTAAGTTGGCGATTTGCTTTTCCACTTCCTGCGGCCATTCGTGTGGGATCTGGTGGGTACGAATCGCAATCTGCGTCTCCATACCAGGCGCCATGTTCTCGCCTAACACTTCCACCACTTTGCCCATCATGCCACGAGAGCGGGCGCCACGGTCAGTGATTTCAATAACGACCACATTGCCCATGCGTGCTCCCGCTTTCAGTTCATTCGGGATCAGAATATCTTGGCTAATGCGCGAGTCATCTGGCACCACATAAGAGTAGCCATACTCAAGGAAGAAACGGCCGACGATTTGCGATTGGCGCTCTTCAAGAATGCGCACAAGACGACCTTCGCGACGCCCTCGCTTGCTGTTGTCGGTCGGTTGCACCAAGACATAATCGCCGTGGATCACGCTACGCATCTGGTGGTGCGGCAGCAAGATGTCATCATCTTTGTTGGTGCTGCCATCCGGCCTTACCCAGCCGTGCCCATCTTTGTGTCCAATCACGTAACCTTTGATCATCTCCAGCTTTTCAGGCAAGGCGTAGCACTGACGACGCGTAAACACCAGTTGCCCGTCGCGCTCCATGGCACGCAAGCGGCGTCTTAGCCCTTCGTACTGTTCTTCATCTTTGAGATGCAGCGCTTCAAACAAATCGTTGCGATTCATCGGAACGCCAGCCTGCGCGAGGAATTCAAGAATGAACTCCCTGCTCGGAATGGGATTTTCGTAGTTTTCTGATTCACGATCAGCAAAAGGATCGTTTTGAATTACGTCTGACATAGGCACGCCTATTTAGCAAGGAAGGTATAGCGTTAGTATATCCGAGTCTCTCGATAAGCTACAGAATTGCTTTGAAAAAGAATGGCTACGCTCTAGCAAGAAGAATCATCAGTTCTGCATTATCACTCAATAAATCGTCAATCGTGCATTGATCCAGTTCCGCTAAAAACGCTTGTTTTGCACGCGCCAGTCGCTCTTTCAAACGACATGCAGGGGTGATGTGACAAAACTCTGCTGAACAGTTGACCAGTACCAAAGGTTCTAAGTCTCTGACCACTTCACCGACCGAGATCGTGCTAGCCGGACGATTGAGACGAATGCCGCCGTTTTTTCCTCGCACGGTTTGAATGTAGCCAAGTTGACCAAGACGATTGATCACCTTCACTAGATGGTTTCGAGAAACTGAAAACAGATCAGTTACTTCGGTAATATTAGTCAACTGATTTTCGGGTAAGGAAGCAAGATAAATCAGGGTACGTAAACCGTAATCGGTAAAACTGGTTAGTTGCATTTTGCTCTCCTGTGTCGTTTTGAAAGTCTAAAACTTTTCTTGCGTGAAAGATACATTTGAGATACAACTTTAAACATGCATTGATAATGCAACTTAAAACTTATTACTAATAAAAACTGCTCACTCTCTTCAAAGGAAGCCCGCTATGCTCAGCGAAAACACTATCCAGATTGTTAAATCCACCGCGCCACTTCTGGCAGAAACTGGTCCTCAATTGACCGCGCATTTCTACCAACGCATGTTTACCCATCACCCCGAACTCAAAGAAATTTTTAACATGAGTAATCAGCGTAACGGCGATCAGCGAGAAGCTTTGTTTAATGCAATTTGCGCTTATGCCAACAACATCGACAACCTTCCTGCCCTGCTAGGAGCGGTCGAAAAAATCGCCCACAAGCATTCCAGCTTTCTCATCTCTGCCGACCAATACCAGATTGTTGGCAGCCACTTGCTTGCCACCATTGATGAGCTTTTTTCGCCAGGAGAAGCCGTGATCAATGCGTGGGCCGAAGCATATGGCGTGTTAGCCAATCTCTTTATTGCCCGAGAAGAGCAGATTTATCAGCATAATCAAGCGCAAGAAGGTGGATGGCGTGGGGTACGCGAATTTGAATTGATCGATAAACACTATGAAAGCAGCACCATTTGCAGCTTCGTTTTCAAACCCAGCGATGGCTTAAACGTTGCTCGCTATAAACCGGGGCAATACATTGGCATTCATATCCAGCACCCAAGCCTTGAGCATCAAGAGATCCGTCAATACAGTTTATCGAGTGCGCCACAAGAGGGGGTCTATCGAATTTCCGTAAAACGCGAGTCCGGCGGTTTGGTATCCAACTATCTGCACGATACACTGCAAGTTGGCGAAACGGTCAAACTCACCGCACCTGCGGGGGATTTTTACCTCGACGTCACGCCCCAAACCCCAGTCGTACTTATCTCTGCTGGTGTCGGCTTAACCCCGATGCTTGCCATGCTGGAAAGCTTATCCGAGCATCAAGCGCCGCTTACTTGGGTGCATGCAACGGAAAATGGCCAGCAGCACGCCTTTAAACAACACACCAAGGCTTTAGTTTCCAAGCTCGAACAGGGGCAAACAGCAATTTGGTACAATCAGCCACGCACCGAAGATCGCCTCGGCGATGATTTTCATTTCACGGGTTTGCTCAAACTGGATGAGATACGCGACAAGCTACAAGCAGAGAATGCGCAAGTTTACCTTTGTGGGCCCATTGGTTTTATGCAATATGCCGCCGAGCAGTTAGTTGCGCTTGGCCTCTCCAGTGAGCAAATCCATTACGAGTGTTTTGGCCCACATAAAGTGATGTAACTTGGCTGAACATTAAGACTCAACAGAAACAACAAAGCCCACTCAGCGAAGTGGGCTTTGTTATAAAGAGTGAGAAAATTTGACTACTACCAGAAGGTGTCGCGCCGCTTAGCTCGGGCAATGATATTCTCTGGCATGCGCTGCTCCAAACCTTGCCGCAACATTGAGATGCGCTGATGCTGCCTTTGATCCGCCGTGACAGAATTATATAGCCAGCGATAGGCATCTTCGTAATCTAAAGGGCTGCCATAATCTCGCAGCAGTAGCTCCGCTAAGTGTATGCGAGCATTTAAATTACCCATAGCAGCAGCCTCACGTAAGTAAGGAATGGCACGTTCTTTATCTTGCTGAACTAAAGTCCCACGCGAGTAGTAACGCCCAAGCTGTTCCAGCGCAGCAGGTAAGCCTTGATGCGCCGCGTTTTCCATGTAGTAGAGACCGAGCTCGACGTCTTGGTCAACACACACACCCCAAGCCAACATATCACCGTATAAAAACTCGTATGCGGGCAAGCTGATCCGTGTAGCGCGCGCGACAATATCTTCCACCAGCTGACAATTGTCTGCCCGTACTCGTTCCAGGTGCTTATTCTGCTCAATCAGCTTGATAAGCTCTGCTTCGGTATAGATGGGTACCGGCGCCCCGACATCAGCAACACTGGCTTTAGTAAAAGGAGCACTCAACACCAACAGTAGCGAAGCAGCCACCGTTCGTAATTTCATATTCATCACTCTTTAATGTTTATCTGGCAACCAGGATCTCCGGAGGATCTCGCGGGCTTGATAACATTATCGGCAACGTATCGCACAGCTTTAGACAAAAGTTGCCATCCACAGGCAATAGATTGCCACGCCGTGATGACATTTGCATCACTCTGCTCAAAAAAAGCACAAAACTAACTGGTGGGATAAAAAAACCGACCATCGTGGTCGGTTTCTTATCATTCGTGAGCAAAGATTAAGATTCGAAAGGATGAACCTTAATGATGGTCTCATTGCGATCTGGGCCAGTAGAGATAATGTCTACCGGTACGCCAGTAAGCTCTTCGATACGCTTGATGTAATCGATCGCCGCTTTTGGTAAATCAGCCAGTGATTTCGCGCCAAAAGTATTCTCTGACCAACCCGGCATGGTTTCGTAGATTGGCGTCGCTTTGTCAAACGCTTCTGCCGCCATTGGAGAAACTTCTAGGATTGAACCATCTTCCATTTGGTAAGCGGTACAAATTTTCAGCTCTTTCAGACCATCCAGTACGTCCAACTTAGTTAGACAGAAACCAGACACTGAGTTGATTTGAATGGCGCGACGCATCGCAACAGCATCAAACCAGCCACAACGACGCTTACGACCTGTGGTTGCACCAAACTCATGCCCTTTCACACCTAAGTGTTCACCGACATCGTCAAACAGTTCGGTTGGGAATGGACCAGCGCCCACACGAGTACAGTAAGCTTTTGCGATACCTAGGATATAGCCAAGGTAACGAGGACCAAAACCAGAACCTGCAGCAACACCACCAGCAGTTGTGTTAGATGACGTCACGTATGGGTAAGTACCGTGGTCAATATCAAGTAGCGTACCTTGAGCACCTTCGAACATGATCTTGTCGCCACGCTTGCGTGCTGCGTCAAGTTCGTCCGTCACGTCAATTACCATAGATGTAAGCAGCTCAGCATAGCCTTTTGCTTGCTCAAGCACTTCATCGTAGCTTACTGGTTCCGCTTTGTAGAAGTTCACGAGTTGGAAGTTATGGTACTCCATCACTTCTTTCAGTTTTTCCGCAAAGGATACCATATCGAACAAGTCACCCACGCGCAGACCGCGGCGAGCCACTTTATCTTCGTACGCAGGACCAATACCACGACCGGTAGTACCAATCGCTTTCTTACCACGCGCAATTTCACGCGCTTGGTCGAGCGCAACGTGGTATTGAAGAATCAGAGGACAAGCTTCAGAAATGAACAGACGTTCGCGAACTGGAATACCACGCTCTTCAAGAGGTTTCATCTCTTTGATGAGCGCTTCAGGTGAAAGCACAACGCCGTTACCGATAACGCATTTAACGTTATTACGCAGAATACCTGATGGGATTAAGTGGAGAACGGTTTTCTCACCGTCGATTACAAGAGTGTGACCAGCATTGTGACCGCCTTGGTAGCGAACCACATACTTTGCATCTTCAGTCAAAAGGTCAACGATTTTGCCTTTACCTTCGTCACCCCATTGGGTGCCCAGAACGACTACGTTATTTGCCATCTTTCCAAATCTGATTGATAGTTAAAAAAGGATTCTAGCACCGAATTACGCGTCTTGCAGTCATTTTTTGTTCACACGACTTGGGAACAAAAGATGGAAAAAACGAGTGCATACTTTTTCATCCCACACTTCACTGCTACCATACTCTCTTGCTTTTTAGATGGATATGGATTCTATGGCAGATTCACTTTGGGTTGCATTGGGGCTTGTTTTGATTGTTGAAGGGCTGGGACCTTTGCTCGCACCTCGAGGATGGCGCAGCATGGTGGCGCAGCTCAGCGAGCAACCCGACCATCAGTTGCGCCGCATTGGCGGTTGCCTAGTGGTTGCTGGGGCTGTGATCGCTTACATGATGAGTCACTGATAAAAAAGGCTCCAACAACGGGAGCCTTTCGATTTGTGCGGTTTAGCGCTTACTTAGCTTCAACGCCTTTACCACTGTTCATATACTGGAAGAAATCACTCTTAGGATCAAGCACCAAGATGTCACTCTTCTCACTGAAGGATTTCTCATAAGCTTTCAGCGAACGTAAGAACTGGTAAAACTCAGGATCTTTGCTGTACACATCTGAATAAATCTTCGCGGCTTTAGCATCAGCATCACCACGAGTTACGCGAGCTGTTTTATCCGCTTCTGCTAAGATAGTCGCCACTTCAAGTTCTGCTTGAGCGCGAATGACTTCGGCTTTTTCACGACCTTGAGAGCGGTGTTTACGAGCTACTGACTCACGTTCAGCACGCATACGGCGATAGATAGACTCACTAATCTCATCTGGGAGGTTGATTTTCTTAATACGGAAATCTACCACTTTCACGCCTAAATCTTTCAGTGCGCCTTTACGCGTATCTGCCAACACATTTTCCATCACTTGGTCACGCTGACCATCGATTTCCAATGCTTGTTTTGCAGCCTCTGTCGTGACGACTTCGTCATCAGCACTTTCCGGCAAGACATCTCTATTACGTGGCCCTGAAACAATTTGCTTGATTTCACGAGAACCGATTTCAGAACGAAGAATGTCGGTCACTTTACGCTCTAACAGTGCCTGAGCAGTCAATGTATTGCCACCACCCGTTGCCAAGTAGTATTGACCAAAGTCTTCAATACGCCATTTGACATAGGTATCGATGATCACATCTTTTTTCTCTGAAGTCACAAAACGGTCAGAGCGACCATCCATCGTTTGGATGCGCGCATCTAACGTTCTTACTCGATCAAACAGTGGCATTTTAAAATGCAAACCTGGCTCGTAGATTCGAGCAATTTCATTGTTATCTTTCAGAATACGACCGAAACGGACAACGATACCACGCTCACCTTCAGGAATGACAAACAGCGACATCAACATCAATACCAGTGCAATCACTAATACTGGGATCATTAACTTACGCATTACTAGTATCTCCCTTGACGTGTATTGCTAGAACGAGGCGGAGTATTACTGCCGTCACTACTGCTGATCGGTGAATCAAGCTCAATCTGATCATACGCTGATGACGATTTATCTTGACGTTTGGTGCCACTCTTACTCTCTTGGCCTGTAATTCGATCCAACGGTAGATAAAGCATATTGCCACTGGATTCTGAATCAATCAGCACTTTAGATGTATTTGAATACACTTCTTCCATGGTATCTAGGTAGAGACGATTACGTGTCACGTCTGGCGCGGCTTGATACTCAGGGAGCAGTTTTTCAAACTGTGCCACTTGACCCAACGCTTCGTTAATCGTGCGTTCCGTATAACCTTGCGCTTCTTTCTTCAAACGTTCTGCTCGGCCTGTTGCTTTAGGCAGAATTTCGTTCTTATACGCTTCAGATTCACGAATGAAACGCTCTTCATCTTCTCGCGCCGCAATCGCATCATCGAAAGCATCTTTTACTTGCTCTGGCGGACGAGCCGACTGGAAGTTAACATCGACAATCATTAAGCCCATATCATAGCTATCAATGATTTGATTTAAGGTTGTTTGGGTGCTTTGACGAATTTGCTGACGGCCACTGGTTAAGATGCTGTCCATTAGGGCGTCACCCACCACGGCACGCAGTGCTGAGTCGGTTGCTTGGCGTAAGCTATCGTCAGCATTAGTCACACGATACAAGTATTTGTATGGATCAGACACGCGATATTGTACATCCATGCCGACCGTGACCACGTTTTCATCTTTGGTCAACATCAAACCTGATGCACGCAGTGAGCGAATCGCTTGTACGTTAACGGTAGTCACTTCATCAACAAAGCGAGGACGCCAGTTCAACCCTGGGTCAACGATGCGATCATACTTACCTAAACGCAGTACGACACCACGCTCAGCTTCACCAACGGTATAGAAACCAGAAAAGAACCATACTGCAACGGCGATTACGGCAATGACCCCAAAGCCAATTGCGCTACCACCAGAGAATGAAGGCCCTTTGCCTCCTTTGTTGCCAAACTTGCCACCCAGCTTTTGACTTAGCTTGTTAAACACTTCATCCAAATCCGGCGGCCCTTGGTCTCGGCCCCCCGGACGCTGGCCACCGCGATTATTGTTACCCCAAGGGTCATTATCGCGGCCATTGTTGCCGTTGTTATTTCCAGGCTCATTCCACGCCATTAGAAAGCTCCATCATTTGATATGACGTTATACTGTAGCAGTCCTTTAAGTAACGATAAAGTCACGCAAAACTGCCCCTTCTTTTTTTTCAAGTCTAGACCAATCCACTTGCTGCATTCGAATATCGATCAACAAGTTACCATCCTGGTCGTATTCTTCCTGCTGAATACACTTCATTTGGAAAAATATACTGCGAATTCTTCCTTGATGCTGTGGAGGGATTCGCAACTGATACTCGATGATCTGGGACGCTAACCGTTCGGTGAGCGCTGCGAACAACAAGTCGATGCCCTTTCCTTCCATAGCTGAGACCCAAACAACGCGAGGAACACCTTCATCATCACGCTCGATGCGTGGACGCTGATCTTCCATGTTGTCGATCTTGTTCATCACGACCAAAGTCGGGATTTCATGTGCATCAATTTCCGTCAACACATCGTGAACAGCTTGAATATTCTCACGAAAACGCTCGTCACTGGCATCAACAACATGTAACAAAATGTCAGCTTCTTGCGTCTCTTGCAAGGTGGCTTTAAATGCAGCCACCAAATCATGTGGCAGATGTCGAATAAAGCCAACGGTGTCAGCCAAAATTGCAGGGCCAACATCCATCAAGTCGATTTTACGCAGCGTCGGATCCAACGTGGCAAACAGTTGATCCGCGGCGTAAACACCGGCTTCGGTAATGCGGTTAAATAGGGTAGATTTCCCCGCGTTGGTATACCCGACCAATGAAAGGGTGGGTATTTCGGCGCGATTTCGAGCACGACGCCCCTGTTCACGTTGCTTCGATACCTTTTCTAGGCGACGAAGTATCGCTTTGATCCGCTCACGCAATAAACGGCGGTCCGTTTCTAACTGAGTTTCACCCGGTCCTCGCAGACCAATACCACCTTTTTGTCTTTCCAGGTGCGTCCAACCACGAATTAAGCGCGTAGAGATATGTCTCAGTTGAGCCAGTTCGACTTGAAGTTTACCTTCATGGGTTCGTGCTCGTTGAGCGAAGATATCAAGAATCAGGCCTGTGCGATCGATAACACGACACTGACACAGTCTTTCGAGGTTGCGTTCCTGGGCAGGAGAGAGAGCGTGATTAAAAATCACAATTTCAGCGCCAGTCATTTGCACTGCCTGTGCAATTTCCTGCGCCTTACCCTCTCCGACGTAGTATTTCGGGTGCGGGGAACGGCGACTGCCCGTAATCACTTGCAGTGTCGTTACCCCAGCGGAAGAGACTAGCATTTCGCATTCTGCTAAGTCTTCCCACTCACCTTCTTGCGTGAAGTTGATATGAACAAGTACGGCTCGCTCACCGGATTCATAACGGTCAAACAAGCAATCAACTCCTTAATGTAGTAACACGATCGACGAAAAGATTAATCTTCAGACTTATCTTGTGGACGATCCGATGGGCTACGCTCGCCGCTGTGGTGGCTTACTGGACGCGCCGGTACAACGGTAGAGATAGCGTGCTTGTAAACCATTTGGTTAACGGTGTTTTTTAGTAGGATCACAAACTGATCAAATGATTCAATTTGACCTTGTAGTTTGATGCCGTTTACCAAATAGATAGACACTGGAATACGCTCACGACGGAGTGCATTTAGAAATGGGTCTTGTAGAGATTGCCCCTTAGCCATTTTATTTTCCTTATTTAATTTGTAGTTGTAATTATTTAGCTAGTGGTGCACTGCAAAAGAGACTGCCTTTGCATCTGAGCTAAACGAACAAAATAACACTCTAGTTATTCGCCAGTTGTCACCAACGTCGCCAATAACGATCCTTCAGTGAGTGTATTCACGCAAAAACGATCACATTATACACAGCTATCTCAATCAGATGCTATGGCTTCTGAAAGAGTTTCTAATGACTGTTCAATGTCCTCGCTATCTAACCAAGTTAGGTTATCCCAGCTGCGCAGCCAGGTAATCTGTCGCTTGGCCAATTGACGGGTGGCGCAGATGCCGCGATAAATCGCTTCGTCTAGAGTGCCATTTCCGTCTAAATAGTCCCACATCTGCCGATAACCGACACATCGAATAGAAGGAAGATCCGGATGAAGATCCTCGCGTGCGTGCAAGGTTTTCATCTCTTGTTCAAATCCCGCTTCCATCATTTTGTCGAAGCGCAGCTCAATACGACGATGGAGTTCTGCCCTATCCTTGGGAGCTATTGCAAACTGTTTGACGCGAAACGGCAGGCTTTCGCCTTTGGTTTGCGTCAACTCAGTAAGAGTTTTACCTGAAATGCGAAAAACTTCCAATGCCCTAGATAATCTTTGTGGATCATTAGGATGAATTCTCGCCGCCGACACAGGATCGATCTCTTTGAGTTCATCGTGCAATACTGACCAACCTTTAGTCAATGCCTCTTGCTCAATTTGCTGACGTATTTCAGGGTTTGCGGCAGGTAATGGTGATAAACCTTCTAATAACGCCTTAAAATACAACATGGTACCGCCAACCAATAGCGGTATTTTCCCCTGCGAAGCAATCTCGTTCATCGCTTGCAACGCATCTCGGCGAAAATCTGCCGCTGAATAAGATTGCGCCGGATCCAAGATATCGATCAATCGATGAGGCGCTAACTGCTGCTCCCGCTCGTCCGGTTTTGCCGTGCCAATATCCATGCCTTTATAGATCAGCGCAGAGTCCACACTGATGATCTCAACCGGATATTTCTGACGTAAGCGAATGGCCAGTTCCGTTTTTCCCGATGCGGTAGGCCCCATCAAAAACAAGGCCAAAGGTAATCTGTCTGTCATGGTTTCAGTTTTGCTATCGTCGCTGAGAAATCGATCTCTGTGAGCAATTTGCCATCTTGCAATGGAAGTAGACCCTGCCAGAGCTGTTCGAGTTCCGAAATAATTTGAATTGCTTCAGAAAGAGTATAGTGACTTTTCACTTTGGTGATGCGCAGAGCGAGCCAATGGGCCAGCAGCGAAACACAACTTTCATTCCTAGCTTCCTGAGCAAATGAAGCTGCGTAAGATAGCAGATCTGGGATCAGAAGTTGTAGGTTTTGTTGCCGAAGCGGCGCAGGGACACCCATCACCAGCAAGGCTTTGTCATGGCGTGGTTTAAACTGAAGGCCAAAACGCGCAAAAGTTTGCTCTAGCTGCGCAGAGACTGACATCTGCTCTGAGTTCAATTTGAGTGACAGCGGCACCAGCAAGGGTTGAGATTTCAATGCTTGTGCAGTGGTATTGAGCTGACCTAGGCAGCGATAATACTCTGCCCTAGCCAGAGACAGTAGAAAACTGCCTGACTTGCTGCCCATCAGCACGTAGACTTGCTCTACAATCGCGACCGCCTTACCCAGCTCACTCGGCGCATGAGCTGTCTGCGTTTGCAAAGACTCAACGCGCGGCATTGTCTCTACAGGAGAAGGCATCTCCGGCGTCTGCAATAGATCTTGGTAAGCTTTGAGTTGCTGTTTAGAGGGCGCTGGTGTGGGCTGATATTCTGCGCCACCACGCCCCGATGAAGATCGACGAGATTCTTGCCAAGCCTGACGCGCTGGCGGTTTTTCGCCACGAGTGGGAGAAACACAAGCTTCGGCAACGCCTGAGGCGGCTTCACTGTCATGTGCCACTTGTTTACGCGGATAAGCCGGCGATTTATCTATCGCTTGATAAACGGAATCTGGTACTGCATCAACCGCTTCATCGGCCGAAGATTCATTTTCTGGCTCGGTGGGATGATGAAATGCGGAAGCACTTATCTGCGGCGCTTCAATCACGTCACTTTGTGCCAAAGCACTGGCCAGCGCTTGGTAGATGAAGTCATGCACTAAGCGCGCTTGGTGAAAACGCACTTCATGTTTGGCTGGATGGACGTTGACATCGACCTGATGAGGATCCAGTTCAATAAACAGCACATAGGCGGCGAACTGTTCCGGTTTTAAACTGTTTTCGTAGCTCTGACGGATCGCATGGTTGATGAGTTTATCGCGCATCATCCGTCCATTCACATAACAATACTGCAAATCACTTTGCTGGCGCGCGCCCTCTGGCGTGGTGATCCAGCCATGAAGTTTTAACCCTTGATGCTCCAGTTCAATCGCCAACATATGGCGAACAAACGCGTTGCCACAAACTGAAGCCAAGCGCTTTTCTGCTTGGCTGGGCGTTTTCGCCGCTCGATACTGCCGAACCACCTTGCCATTATGACGCAGTGTGATACTGACATCGAAACGGCTGAGCGCAATACGTTTGAGCAGCTCATCAATATGGGCAAATTCGGTTTTCTCCGTACGTAGGAATTTGCGCCGCGCAGGGGTGTTAAAAAACAGGTCTAATACTTCAACTGTTGTGCCGATCGGGTGAGCGGTCGGTTGCAGATTCACCTGCATGTCACGCCCTTCCGTATACGCACTCCAAGCTTGCTCTTGGGTTGTCGGACGAGACGTGAGCGTAAGACGTGAGACAGAGCTAATACTCGCCAGCGCTTCGCCGCGAAAACCAAGGCTCATGATCGCTTCTAAATCATCTAAAGTATGAATTTTCGATGTCGCATGACGGCTGAGCGCCAGACCTAATTCGTCTTTGCAAATACCCGAACCGTTATCGCGAATTCGAATCAGCTTAGCGCCGCCTTTCTCGATATCGATATCAATGCGAGTCGCCCCGGAGTCGAGGCTATTTTCCACTAACTCTTTCACCACCGAAGCGGGCCTTTCAACCACTTCCCCGGCAGCAATCTGGTTGGCGAGCCTAGCGGGTAATATTTTGATTGCCATACGCCCGCCTACTTGTTGGGAATAATCAATATCTGCCCAACCGCGAGTTCATCGGAACGCAGATTATTGGCCGAGCGGATACTGGCGACGCTGACATCATACTTGGCCGCGATTTTGCTCAGGTATTCACCGCGCACTACCTTGTGTTTACGGATCGGCTTGTCTTTTAAACTGACGGTGATTTTTAGCTTCTGCCCAACCCATAAGGTATCGGACTTAAGATTGTTTTCCTTCCGGATATCATCGACGCTCACCTTATAGTGCTCGGCAATCTTGCCTAAATACTCACCACGGCCGACAGTGTGGGTAATGCGCTCCGTTTCCACTGTATTTGGCTTTTCCGGAATGATCGCCGCGGTCGGCGCGCCATTGTCGATGCGTAGCGTTTGTCCAATCGCCAAAGTGGAACTTTTCAGTTTGTTGTCCCGCATAATCGCTTGCGTCGTTGTGCCATATTGTTTGGCAATCAGCGACAGCGATTCACCGCGCTTCACCGTATGCCAAATCGGTTTCGCATTGGCCGAGAAAACCGTTCCTTCTGGTGGGTTATCTTGCAAGTATTTAATCACCGCTTTAGAAATAGCCTTCGCGAGCTTGTCTTGGTGAGCACGTTGGAACAGCAGTTTCTCTTCGGTCGGGTTGGAGATAAATCCCGTTTCGACCAGCACCGATGGGATCTGTGGTGAGCGTAGCACCGCTAAGCTGGTATTGATCGGATTTTCGTTGTGCAGTTTTGCTACCTTGCCCATTTCGCCGAGGATCTCGGTGGCAAGCTTGTAGCCCTCTTTCTGCGAATGGCTAAATTGCAGATCCAGCAAGGTTTGGTTAACGTTTTTGTCGTTGACGTTCGCAAATGCAGTACCTGCCCCGCCCAAAATCTCCGACTGTTTCTCGTGGTTTTCTACCCAACGCGCAATCTCTGTATTGGCGCGACGTGTATTGAGAACGAATACCGAACCACCACGAGGCTGTGGCGAGGTAAAGGCATCGGCGTGAATCGAGATCAGCAGATGAGCCTCGTTTTCGCGGGCAATCGCAACACGACGGTTTAAATTGACAAAATAGTCGCCAGAGCGAGTGAGCTGGGTTTTGATTCCCGGCACAGCGTCGAGCTCTGCCGCGATCTTTTTTGAGATACTTAAGGTGGCATTTTTTTCGTATCGGCGTGTTGGGCCAATAGAGCCGGGATCTTCACCGCCGTGTCCCGGATCAATCACAATCAGAATTTCTTCCGCTCGATGGACAGATTGAATGTCTTTACTGACACTGGGTGTCTGTGAGGTCGATGCGTTCGTTGTGCGCTCTTTATGCGGTAAATCGATCACCAAACGGTGACCATAACCGCCGCCAGGGGTCGGTGCCAGCTTAAACAGCTCCGCCTGAGAACGCTTTTTCAGTTCAAACACCAGTCGGTAAGTGCCCGATTCTGGGGGCGAACTTTTACGGATTTTGCTCAATACCGGGCTGTCTGCCACCGTGACTGGCAGTTTTGCGCCCAAACTCGTCTTCTTTAAATCAACCACCAAACGGTCTGGCTTAGTGAGGGAGAAATAACTGAAATCCGCCTCATCCGCTAAATCGATCACCACGCGGGTTTCATCCGGAGAAGGCCAAACCCTGACACTTTGCAGAACGTTGGCAAAAGCCCACGCAGGCAGAAGAAGACAAACCGCTGACAGCCATATCGCAGCGGTTTTGATGCACTTTAAACTCAACTTAACTCCAATTTACTGAGCAGCTCAATGCCATACGGGTTGTTTGCTGTTAGTTGCGCGATGCGAGCTTCACCTTGATAGCGAATGTCGATGTCTAAATCCGGCTCGGGCAGCAACCCCGCGCCTTTTTCTGGCCATTCGACCAAGCAGACAGCATCGGCGGTAAAATAGTCACGAATCCCCATAAACTCCAACTCTTCAGGATCAGCCAAACGATATAGATCGAAGTGGCACACCTGCCAGTTGGCTAATTGATAGGGTTCAACTAAGGTGTAGGTCGGGCTTTTAACATTGCCCTCATGGCCCAAAGCACGAACAAAACCACGACTGAATGTGGTTTTTCCTGCACCCAAGTCCCCATGCAAATAAATGGTGGTTTGTTGGGAGCAAAGATTGGCAAGCTGTGCGCCAAGATTAATGGTGGCCTGCTCATCTTTAAGTTCGAACTGCTTTACATGCATGATCATCGGTCTCTGAATCTGGGAACTGACTATATAAAAATCAAAAGAACAGGAATAGTAAACTGTGTCTGTTTTGAGAGACAAGCGCCTAAATGTCATTTCGTGGAAAAATCCTCCGAGATCGCTCACTAAGCTAGAACCTTGGCCGAAGATCCAGTAAGATCCGCGTCCGTTTTTCATCAGGCAACTCGTATGGACTACCAGCAACTCGCGCAACAGATCAAAATTTGGGGAGCCGAACTCGGTTTTCAAAAAGTCGGGATCTGCGATGTTGATCTGCGTGAACATGAGGCCGAGCTGCAAAAGTGGTTAGATGCAGGCTATCACGGCAGCATGGATTGGATGGCCAGACACGGCATGATGCGTGCTCGACCAGACGAGTTGCTCCCCGGAACCATCCGAGTGATCAGCGTGCGCATCAACTATCTTCCTCCACAAGCGCAGTTTGCTGCAAATCTGGCTGACAAAACTCAAGCCTACATCAGCCGCTACGCCCTGGGCCGTGACTATCATAAGCTAGTTAGAAAGCAGCTCAGTGAACTCGGCAAACGTATTGAAAATGCGGTCGGTGCCTTTGGTTATCGGCCTTTTGTCGATTCAGCCCCCATTTTGGAGCGACCTTTGGCGCAAAAAGCCGGACTTGGTTGGACTGGAAAACATTCACTGATCTTAGATAAAGAAGCTGGCTCTTGGTTTTTCCTCGGCGAACTGCTGGTCGACTTGCCTTTACCTGTCGATGAACCAAGCACCGATGACTGTGGGAAATGCAAAGCGTGTATCACCTCGTGCCCTACCCAAGCCATCGTCGACGACAAAATCGTCGATGCCAGACGCTGTATCTCCTACCTGACCATAGAGTTTTCCGGAGTCATTCCTGAGGAATTTCGTAAAGCAATGGGCAACCGAATTTACGGCTGTGACGATTGTCAGTTAGTTTGCCCGTGGAATCGTGAAGCGGAACTCACCGAGCAGAGCGACTTCCATCGCCGTGACTCGCTACGTCAAGCTGACCTTGTGAATTTGTTTCTGTGGGATGAGCCCACCTTTCTGAAAAAGATGGAAGGTTCGGCGATCCGTCGCATTGGTCACTTGCAGTGGCTGAGAAACTTAGCGATAGCCATGGGGAACGCCCCTTATTCCCTGAAGATTGTGCAAGCATTGCAAGAACGCAAGGGACAAAATGAGCTACTGGATGTTCACATCGATTGGGCCCTAGCAGAACAACTGAACCAATCGGCTGGTTCCTCTACTATCGATATCAAAAACCAAAGGCTAATCCGTATCGTTGAAAAAGGTCTGCCTAGGGACGCGTAAGGAGTGGGCAGAGCACAGAAACACAGTGCAATATTTGACCTCCCTCTCAATTTTCCAAAATGTGGAAAAAATGCAGGAACAATGCATTCTACAGCCATCTCGGAAAAGTTAAGCACATATCCAATCAATGACTAGGATCAAAAAAAGATGCCATTGTGATCCAAATATAACGCATGCATGACTAGTCATAACAACAAAAATCAATAAAAAACATATAGTTAACAGAATTGACCACTAGTATTTTATTAAAGAGGAGAGCAAAGATCCTTTTCTCAGAAGAAAGTCAACTACTGCAGAACATGTTATCAACTAAGTTATCCACAATATGATTTCTGTGGATAAGTCTGTTAGCGAAATAGGGAGATGCCCAGTTTTCTTAAGAAAGCTAGGCTAAATAAGTGATTCAAAAACAAGAGGCAACAAAAAAATATCCGAAAGCGTTTTCCGGATATTTATTTCATTCTTTGGGGTTCATGCTTCTCAGCATTACTAAAGAGCGATGGCTTATAAGCCAGAAGAAATTGGTTGCGGGGCCGGATTTGAACCGACGACCTTCGGGTTATGAGCCCGACGAGCTACCAAGCTGCTCCACCCCGCGTCCGATATTACCGTTAAGCACGGTAATAGCTATGCCATTTACTTAAAAGCAATGGAGCGACACACGAGGCTCCCTTCTTTCAAACAAAAGGCGTGACCTCAACCTTAGCTAGGTTTGCTCATCAACTGAGCTAGTGTCGCATTTCACCGTTAAGTACGATGACAACTTCAATTTGGAGCGACACACGAGGTTCCCTTCTTTAAAACAAAAAGGCGTGACCTCAACCTTGGCAAGGTTGCACTCTACCAACTGAGCTAGTGTCGCAATGATTAAATGCCGGAGCACTTAATACAGAATGTGGTTGCGGGAGCTGGATTTGAACCAACGACCTTCGGGTTATGAGCCCGACGAGCTACCAAGCTGCTCCATCCCGCGTCCGTATTGTGTCACCGTTAGGTACGATGAAGACCATTAAATTGGAGCGACACACGAGGTTCGAACTCGTGACCTCAACCTTGGCAAGGTTGCGCTCTACCAACTGAGCTAGTGTCGCAATGATTAAATGCCAGAGCACTTAATACAGAATGTGGTTGCGGGAGCTGGATTTGAACCAACGACCTTCGGGTTATGAGCCCGACGAGCTACCAAGCTGCTCCATCCCGCGTCCGTATTGTGTCACCGTTAGGTACGATGAAGACCATTAAATTGGAGCGACACACGAGGTTCGAACTCGTGACCTCAACCTTGGCAAGGTTGCGCTCTACCAACTGAGCTAGTGTCGCATTTCACCGTTAAGTACGATGACAACTTCAATTTGGAGCGACACACGAGGTTCCCTTCTTTAAAACAAAGAGGCGTGACCTCAACCTTGGCAAGGTTGCGCTCTACCAACTGAGCTAGTGTCGCATTTCATCGTTAAGTACGATGACAACTATCAATTTGGAGCGACACACGAGGTTCCCTTCTTTAAAACAAAGAGGCGTGACCTCAACCTTGGCAAGGTTGCGCTCTACCAACTGAGCTAGTGTCGCATTTCACCGTTAAGTACGATGACAACTTCAATTTGGAGCGACACACGAGGTTCCCTTCTTTAAAACAAAGAGGCGTGACCTCAACCTTGGCAAGGTTGCGCTCTACCAACTGAGCTAGTGTCGCAATGATTAAATGCCAGAGCACTTAATACAGAATGTGGTTGCGGGAGCTGGATTTGAACCAACGACCTTCGGGTTATGAGCCCGACGAGCTACCAAGCTGCTCCATCCCGCGTCCGTATTGTGTCACCGTTAGGTACGATGAAGACCATTAAATTGGAGCGACACACGAGGTTCGAACTCGTGACCTCAACCTTGGCAAGGTTGCGCTCTACCAACTGAGCTAGTGTCGCATTTCACCGTTAAGTACGATGACAACTTCAATTTGGAGCGACACACGAGGTTCCCTTCTTTAAAACAAAGAGGCGTGACCTCAACCTTGGCAAGGTTGCGCTCTACCAACTGAGCTAGTGTCGCATTTCATCGTTAAGTACGATGACAACTATCAATTTGGAGCGACACACGAGGTTCCCTTCTTTAAAACAAAGAGGCGTGACCTCAACCTTGGCAAGGTTGCGCTCTACCAACTGAGCTAGTGTCGCATTTCATCGTTGAGTACGATGACAACTATCAATTTGGAGCGACACACGAGGTTCGAACTCGTGACCTCAACCTTGGCAAGGTTGCGCTCTACCAACTGAGCTAGTGTCGCATTTCACCGTTAAGTACGATGACAACTTCAATTTGGAGCGACACACGAGGTTCGAACTCGTGACCTCAACCTTGGCAAGGTTGCGCTCTACCAACTGAGCTAGTGTCGCATTCACAACGTTTTCCGCTGTTCAGGGCTGCGAATTATAAGAGCATTTCTAAGTGATGCAAGTCCTTTAGTGAAAAAAAACTTAATTTTTTTTTACTCGTTGAAAAAACATCCAAACAAAGCAAAAGTTCGCCGCCCAGTGAAGAAAATCTCGCCCTATCAGATGTTAAAGATAGTCTGGCGGTAGTACTTCAATTCGGCAATCGACTCGCGAATATCGTCAAGAGCAAGGTGGGTACCACGCTTTGAAAAACCAGCAAGGATTTCTGGCTTCCAACGTCTCGCCAACTCTTTTAGCGTGCTGACGTCAATGTAACGATAGTGGAAATACTCTTCGAGTTTAGGCATATGGCGGTACAGAAAACGTCTGTCCTGTCCAATACTGTTGCCACAAATTGGCGACACGCCTTGTGGAACCCACTGCTCAAGAAAGCGCAGCGTTTGTTCAACCGCCTCTTGCTCAGATACCATGCTGGCACGCACTCGATCAACAAGGCCGCTGGCTGTATGTGTATTGGTGCACCACTCATCCATTTTTGCTAACTCTTCATCCGATTGATGAATCGCCAATACTGGTCCTTCCGCTAAAATGTTCAGCTCGCTATCGGTGACAATAGAGGCGATTTCGATGATTTTATGCGTGTCAGGATCTAAACCTGTCATCTCAAGATCGATCCAAATTAAGTTTTGATCGCTAAAGGACATAGAGGAGTTGCCTATTTGTTTGCTGATAAAACGGGTACTATACCTCAAAATAGTGGCAACAAGATACTTCGACAAAAGCGACAAAAACGTCATACTTGTCGCGTTATCGCTCAATAAATTAAGTAACTTATCGTGGCAAAAAAGAAAAAGCTAACCAAAGGTCAAGTACGTCGGGTACGTGACAATCAACAAAAACGTTTGAATAAACCGTCTGACACTGTGCAATGGGATGAGACCATGCTCGGTGACAGTAAGCGTGGATTGGTGATCACTCGTTTTGGCCAACACGCCGATATTGAAGATCTGGAAAGCGGTGATATCGAGCGCTGCAATCTGCGTCGTGGTATCGAATCACTGGTGTCGGGAGACAAAGTGATTTGGCGAAAAGGGCTCGAATCGATGGCGGGCATTTCTGGGGTGGTGGAGGCTGTCGAGCCAAGGAGTTCGATATTAACTCGCCCGGACTATTACGACGGCCTTAAGCCCGTTGCGGCCAACATCGATCAGATGATCATCGTTTCTTCCGTCTTACCGGAGCTTTCGCTCAATATTATCGATCGCTACCTAATCGCCGCAGAAACGCTGAATATCGCCCCAATTTTAGTGCTGAACAAGATTGATCTGCTGCAAGATGAGGATCTCAAACAATACAAAACTTGGTTAGCAGAATACGAAAAGATTGGCTACAAAGTTCTATACGTGAGTAAGCGATCGGGCGAAGGCATTGCCGACCTCGAAGCGCAGCTTGGGGAACGCATCAACATTTTCGTCGGTCAATCAGGGGTGGGCAAATCCAGCTTGGTGAATGCGTTAATCCCAGAGCTGGATGTTGAAGAGGGTGAAGTGTCCGAAATGTCCGGCTTGGGCCAACATACCACCACGGCCGCTCGTTTGTATCATATTCCTTCCGGCGGCGATCTGATTGACTCCCCCGGGGTGCGTGAGTTTGGCTTGTGGCACCTCGAAGCCGATGAAGTGACCAACGCTTATATCGAATTTCGTCCCTATCTTGGTGCTTGTAAGTTCCGAGATTGTAAACATGGCGATGACCCAGGTTGCATTCTGCGTGAGGCGGTGGAGAAAGGCGAAATAAGCTCTATTCGTTACGAAAACTACCACCGTATTATTGAAAGCATGGCGGAAAATAAAGCCAATCGACAGTATTCGCGTAACAAAAAAGCGGATCTGTAGTTGTGTAAGATTTCGTCACCACTTACTGACAAGCGAAATAAATTTCAGTAACATCACGCGCCCGAAACAAGAATCACACAAACATTATCGGTATTTACAATGGATAAGATTAAAGTTGGACTGCAGTACTGGATTCCACAACATGGCCTAACTCGCTTAGTGGGTAAACTGGCCTCAGCCAAAGCTGGCGGTCTAACCACAGCGATCATTCGCTGGTTCATCAAGCAATACAATGTGAATATGGCAGAAGCGAAACACGCCGATCCTGCTCACTACAAAACCTTCAATGAATTCTTTGTCCGCGAATTAAAAGATGGCGCGCGCCCCATCGCTCAAGGTGATGAGGTCATCACTCATCCGGCTGACGCTTGTGTTAGCCAGTTTGGCCCGATCACCGATGGTCGTCTAATCCAAGCCAAAGGCCATGATTTTTCGGCGCAAGAGCTGCTTGGCGGCGATGCGGCGCTGGCAGAAGAATTCAAAGACGGCACTTTCGCCACTCTGTATCTTTCACCACGTGACTATCACCGCGTGCATATGCCTTGTGATGGCACCTTGCGTCAGATGATTTACGTTCCTGGCGATCTCTTCTCGGTAAACCCGCTAACGGCTGAAAACGTTCCGAACCTGTTCGCACGCAACGAGCGTGTGGTGTGCATTTTCGATACCGCTTTCGGCCCAATGGCTCAAGTGTTGGTCGGCGCTACGATTGTCGGCAGTATCGAGCAAGTCTGGGCAGGGACGATTACCCCACCACGTGGCAACACAGTCCACAAATGGGATTACCCCGCTCAAGGACACAACGCGGTGGTTCTGAAGAAAGGGGACGAGATGGGCCGCTTTAAACTGGGTTCAACCGTTATCAACCTGTTTGCCAAAGACGCGATCCGCTTCGATGACTCAATGCAGAACGGCGCTCCGACACTGCTCGGCACACCTTATGCGCACAAGCAGTAAGCGCTAAACAGCGACTGACCAATCAGCCCTTGCACCCTGCAAGGGCTTTTTGTTTTTTGACAAAAAACAAACCATCGATGGAAAAACAGCGCAAGTTCAGAAACTTCAACCCGCCTCTAAGACGCAACATTCACAATCGTTTAACCTGATGCCACTGTAAATTGCTAAGGTGCGATGCATGCCAAAACTGACTTCTGACGTGGTATGGAAGCTGCTGATCTGTTTTGCCATACCAATTGGCGTCTTGTGGATGCCGATTGATGCGATTCCAATCGACAATCTCACGCTGATACAACACCGTTTGCTGGCGATTTTCCTGCTCGCAGCGCTGCTTTGGGTACTCGAACCCGTCCCGGTGTTTGCGACTTCTATTTTGATCATCGCGCTTGAACTGATCATGATATCCAACAAAGGCTTGCACTTTTTCCGTCGCCCGCCCGAAGGGCATGAGCTAGGTAATCTCATCGCCTATACCGATATTTTTTCTGCCTTCTCGTCGCCGATCATCATCTTGTTTATGGGGGGCTTTGCTCTCGCGATCGCCGCCTCCAAGTACGAACTGGACAACAACCTTGCACGCGTGTTGCTCAAACCCTTTGGCCACCAACCCAAATTTATTATGCTGGGCCTGATGCTGATCACCGCGGTTTTTTCTATGTTTATGTCCAATACCGCCACCACCGTGATGATGTTGGCGCTGCTTGGGCCAATTGTCGCCTCTGCGCCCAAAGGGGACTTAGGCATCAAGGCGCTCGTGCTCTGTATTCCGATTGCGGCGAACACCGGCGGTATTGCAACCCCTATAGGTACGCCGCCCAACGCTATCGCCTTACAGTATCTGACAGGTGCCAACAGCATCGATTTTCTCAGTTGGATGTCGATGGGCCTGCCTTTTGTGTTGGTGCAACTGACCATTGCTTGGTTTTTGCTGCAAAAACTTTTTCCGTCCAACGAAGCAACCATGACGCTTAAGTTGGATGGCAAATTTAAACGCAGTTGGCGCGCGATAGTGGTTTACATCACTTTTGCGCTAACCATAGTGCTGTGGATGACCACGCAAGTGCACGGCATGAACACCTATGTCGTGGCGATCATTCCTCTCGCCGTCTTCACCTTAACTGGCATTATGGGCAAAGAAGAGCTCAAGCTGATCAACTGGGATGTACTCTGGCTGGTCGCCGGGGGGATCGCCATCGGCATCGGCTTGGATAAGACAGGACTGGCAAAAGCGCTGGCGCATGCCATTGACTATCAATCCCTTTCGCCCTTTGCGATTGTCGTCGCGCTGTCGTTGGTATGTTGGTTGATGGCAAACTTCATGTCCAATACCGCCACCGCCAACTTGCTCATGCCGATAGCGGCGGCGATTGGCACCTCAATGAGCACCCTCTCCGCAGTAGGCGGTTTGCAAGGTTTACTGGTGGTAGTGGCTTTTTCAGCGTCACTCGGGATGATTTTGCCTGTCTCTACGCCGCCCAATTCTCTGGCTTATTCAACGGGCCTGATCGAAAGCAAAGACATGGCCAAAGTGGGGCTGTTAGTCGGTGTGATTGGTCTCGCCATCGTTTATGGGGCGGTGCTGATTTTGGGGTAACAAATTCTTCTGCGCGCCTCTTTGCTCCTTAGTGAAGTTAAGGCATATTGGTGATCTTTTCGTTTACGAGATCACCTTTCTATGGGATTTGAATGGCTTGCTCTGGCGGCGGCTCTGCTTTGGGCTGTCGCCAGTTTACTTTCTGTCACGCCTGCACAGCACTTAGGCTCGTTTGCCTACAGTCGCTGGAGAATGGGCTGCACCGCCGTCATCCTCTCCAGCATGGCTTGGTTCACCGGTGGCTGGGCGAGTGTCGGCCAAGAACATCTAGTGCCCATGATGCTCTCAGGGCTGATTGGAATTTTTATCGGCGACACGGCGCTGTTTGCTTGCCTCAACCGCATGGGGCCGCGCCAAGCTGGGCTACTTTTTTCTTGCCACGCGGTGTTCTCTACCATCTTGGGCTATTTTCTGTTTAGCGAAACCCTCTCCACGATGGAGTTGATCGGCTCAAGCTTAGTCTTTTCCGGTGTGGTGCTGGCGATATTCTTTGGCCGGCGCGGCAGCCGTCAACACAGTTTAGAAACGATCAAAGGCAGTGTGTGGATTGGTGTGGGCTTGGGTTTAACGGCGGCGTTGTGTCAGGCACTCGGCGGTATTATCGCCAAACCTGTGATGCAAACGGCCATCGACCCCGTTGCCGCCTCCGCAATTCGAATGATCAGCGCCTTCATCGCTCACACTGCGCTGCGTTTTAGTGGCGCAAAAATCGCGCGGCCAACGCAAAATATGACTTGGCAGATTTTCTACATCACGGCAATCAATGGCTTTCTCGCCATGGCGGTCGGTATGACGCTGATCCTATATGCCTTGCGAGAAGGCAACGTGGGTATGGTTGCCCTACTCTCTTCAACCACACCAATCATGTTGTTGCCGATCTTGTGGATCTACACCAAGCAGCGTCCAAACCGTTATGCTTGGCTTGGTGCGATCATCGCCGTGACTGGCACTGGAATTTTGGTTCAATGACTCTCTGCTGGGCTGAGCCTCGCCGACAAAAACCACTCATCACAATACACAGATACAAAAAAGCCTGGATTCGATCCAGGCTTTCTATCACACTGCTTGGGGTTACTTCACTAGCACTTGGCCCGACATTTCTGCTGGAATTTCAAGGCCCGCTAGAGACAACATGGTCGGCGCAAGATCAGACAGCTTACCGCCTTCCTTGAACTCCACCGCTTTGTCACCCACGTAGATAAGTGGTACAGGCAGGTTAGTGTGCGCGGTGTGGATACCACCCGTTTCTGGGTCCACCATCATTTCAGCGTTACCGTGGTCTGCGGTAATCAGCAGTTGACCACCCACTTCTTTGATTGCAGCAACCACTTTACCTACGCTTTCATCCAGTGCTTCAATCGCTTTTTCAGCCGCTTCGTAGACGCCAGTATGGCCAACCATGTCTGCGTTTGGATAGTTACAGATGATGGTGTCGTATTTGCCAGACTTGATGGCGGCAACCAGTTTTTCGGTCAGCTCTGGTGAGCTCATCTCTGGTTGCAGATCGTAGGTCGCCACTTTCGGCGAAGCCACGAGCTGACGCTCTTCACCGGCAAACTCGTTTTCTACGCCACCATTGAAGAAGAACGTCACGTGTGCGTATTTCTCCGTTTCAGAGATACGTAGCTGAGTTTGACCCAGTTTAGATAGCCACTCACCGTAAGTGTTTTCCAAAGAGGCTGGCGGGAACGCCGTCGCTAGTGGAATGTCTGCCGCGTATTGCGTCAACATCACGAAGTTAACCGCTGGGAATACAGCACGTTCAAAGCCAGCAAAATCCGTCACGAACGTGCGCGTAATTTGACGAGCACGGTCAGCACGGTAGTTCATGAAGATCACCGCGTCACCATCTTGCATCGCCGCTGTTTCTTGGCCTTCGGCTTTGATTTCCGTCGCTTTAACGAACTCATCGTTCTCGCCACGTGCGTATGCCGCTTCAAGGCCTGCAACCGCAGAATCCACCGTGAACTCAGCTTTCGCTTGCGTCAGCAAATCGTACGCCACTTGTACGCGGTCCCAGTTGTTGTCACGGTCCATTGCGTAGTAACGTCCAACCAGAGACGCCACTCGGCCTTTACCTAACTTGGCAAACAGATCTTGGAATCGTTTTAGAGAGCCTTCTGCGCTGCGAGGTGGTGTGTCACGACCATCTAGGAAGCAGTGCAGGTAGATTTTCTCAGCGCCACGCTCAGCCGCCATTTCTACAGCTGCGTAGATGTGATCTTCGTGTGAGTGAACGCCACCAGGAGACATCAAACCCATGATGTGAACCGCTTTGCCCGCGTTCACCGCAGCGTCAACCGCTTCAACTAATGCTGGCGTCTGTTGGAATTCACCATCTAGGATAGATTTGGTGATACGAGTCAGATCTTGGTAAACCACGCGACCTGCGCCGATATTCGTGTGGCCCACTTCTGAGTTACCCATTTGACCGTCAGGCAGGCCTACATCCATACCAGAAGCAGAGATAAGAGTGTTCGGATTGTTCGCGATCAGCGCGTCCATAACCGGTGTTTTTGCGTTTGCAATAGCGTTGTTTGCAGTGTCTTCACGGTAACCGTAACCGTCAAGAATAACCAGAGCCAAAGGCTTCTTAGCAGACATAGTGATGACCTCGTCAAATTTCAGTAACTTTCGGCGCAGGGCTCCAAGCCCTAGCATGCCTTGAAACAAAACTAGCGTAATTTTACTACACTTTTTAAGCGAAACTGTAGGATAAGATCAAATTATGTTGGTGATTTCCTGTTGCAATATTACATTGTCAATGGCGATATCTTTGCAACTTACCCCTAAGCGCCAGTTTCTGCCGATTTGTCAGGCGCCAATACCACTATAATTCACCACCTAACACGATTTTAAAAGTGGATATTACCAATCGGTCTAATAGCTTTAGCGGGTGTATTTTTGCAACCATTCCGCTAGAAGAGATCCCAATTATTGGTGAGAAAGTATTAACTGACTCGCCAGTCAAGCGGAACCTCGTTATACTCTTTGCCACTTTTATTGTTAGATTTATGGTTCGAGAACTAGGAACATGCAAGAGTACATCGAGTTTTTTCAGCAGAACATGATTATGTCGCTGGCGTGGGTAGGTATTTTTATCGCTCTGATCATGAGCTTTGTCAAATCTGCCACCGCGGCTTACAAAGTGATCGGTGTGAACGATATGACCACACTGATCAACCGACAAAATGGCGTAGTCGTCGATATCCGCACTAAAGACGAGTTCAAAAAAGGTCATATCACCGACGCAGTTCACATTTTGCCATCAGAAATCAAGGCGGGTAATTTTGCTGGTCTTGAAAACCACAAATCAGACCCAATCATCGTTGTATGCAAGACGGGTCAAACCGCCCAAGAAAGTGCAAACCTACTGGCTAAAGCTGGTTTTGAGAATGTAAACCTACTCAGAAATGGTTTGATTGCCTGGAGTGAAGCTAACCTGCCACTGGTACGCAGCAAGCGTTAATCACCATCCAATCTTGGCTGACTGACTAAAATCAGCGCAGTCAGCTAAGAAAGATGTGATGTTTGGCACGGAATCAAGGCTTCATCTAGTCATCATTGTGTGGCTCGGTTAGTCTCAAGGCAGACACATTCAAGGCATAGACTGACACGCCTGAATTTACGATTATTGAAGGATTTAAAAATGGCTGAAGCAGCACCGCAAGACAACCAACAACAGTTTGCAATTCAACGTATCTTCCTAAAAGACGTTTCTTTTGAAGCACCTAATTCACCGATGATGTTCCAAAAAGATTGGAACCCAGACGTGAAACTGGATCTCGACACGCAAAGCCGAGAGCTAGGCGAAGGCGTTTATGAAGTGGTTCTGCGTCTGACTGTGACAGTGAAAAACGCTGAAGAAACGGCATTCCTATGTGAAGTGCAACAAGGCGGTATTTTCACCGCAGAGAAAATGGAAGCTGGTCAGTTAGCTCATTGCCTAGGCGCATTCTGCCCGAACATTCTCTTCCCATACGCGCGTGAGACCATCTCAAGCCTAGTGGTTAAAGGGACGTTCCCACAACTAAACCTAGCACCCGTTAACTTCGATGCTCTGTTTATGAACTACCTGCAACAGCAAGCGGCCCAACAAGGTGCCACTGAGGAATAAGTCCGTCGTTTTGTGACTTTTCCCGATCAGATTGACTAAAATGCACAGCGCATCTCACACCGATGTTATGTGCATTTTTTGTTTCACCCGCAATGGTATGTGGCAATACCACACACAAAGGCGTGACAACGCTCTTTGAGGGTAAAGTAATTTATCCAGAGCGGTAACGTTTCACGTTATACTCGCTCCATCTTTCTCCAACCAACCATCAGGCTACAGCATGACACAATCTCAGGTGACTAACGCGTACAACAAAGCGATTTCCATGACGGTGATTGGCGCAGGCTCCTACGGAACCTCTTTGGCGATCTCACTTTCCCGTAACGGAGCAAATGTGATCCTTTGGGGACACGATCCTGAGCACATGGCGACTCTGGAAGCCGATCGCGAAAACCGTGCTTTTCTTCCAGGTATCGAGTTTCCACCGAGCCTGATCGTGGAATCGGATCTGCAAAAAGCGGTGCAAGCGAGCCGCGATCTTTTGGTCGTGGTGCCAAGCCACGTGTTTGGTCAAGTGCTCAACAGCCTCCAGCCTTATCTGCGTGCCGATTCACGCATCTGCTGGGCAACCAAAGGTTTGGAGCCAGAGACAGGTCGACTGCTGAAAGATGTGGCGTTTGATGCGCTGGGAGAGAACTACTCTTTGGCGGTACTGTCAGGGCCAACCTTTGCTAAAGAGCTTGCCGCAGGCATGCCGACCGCCATTTCCGTGGCGTCACCTGACGCACAATTTGTTGCCGACCTGCAAGAAAAGATCCATTGCAGCAAAACCTTCCGCGTTTACGCCAACAGTGATTTCACTGGCATGCAACTTGGCGGCGCAGTTAAAAACGTCATTGCCATTGGCGCGGGGATGTCGGATGGCATTGGCTTTGGTGCCAATGCGCGCACAGCCTTGATCACTCGTGGCTTGGCGGAAATGTGTCGCCTCGGCGCCGCGCTTGGCGCTCAACCAGAAACCTTTATGGGCATGGCCGGATTGGGCGATCTAGTCTTGACCTGTACCGACAACCAATCGCGTAACCGCCGCTTTGGTTTGGCCTTGGGCCAAGGCAAAGATGTCGATACCGCACAACAAGAGATCGGCCAAGTGGTCGAAGGCTATCGCAACACCAAGGAAGTGTGGATGCTGGCACAACGCATGGGCGTAGAGATGCCGATTGTTGACCAGATCTATCAAGTATTGTATCAAGGAAAGGATGCGCGTCTGGCCGCTCAAGACTTATTGGCGCGCGACAAGAAATCCGAAGGAAAATAATCAGGAAAAGCGCAAGTGGTTTGTGCAAAGAAGGCCCAATGAAACACTGTGAGAAAAAAAACGTCTGGCAGGGGATTGTCAGAGAAGCGCGTCAATTGTCCGAGCAAGAGCCAATGCTGGCCAGCTTTTACCACGCGACCATCATTAAACACGACAGTCTGGGCGCGGCCCTGAGCTATATTCTGGCCAACAAACTCAACACCGCTTCCATGCCAGCAATGGCCGTACGTGAAGTGGTAGAAGAGGCTTTTGCCGCCGATCCCAACATTACCGATTCGGCGGCGTGTGACATCTGCGCGACAGTCAACCGCGACCCGGCCGTCTCGATGTATTCCATTCCGCTGCTGTATCTCAAAGGGTATCACGCGCTGCAAGGCTACCGTGTGGCCAACTGGCTTTGGAAGCAGGGCCGCTTTGCCCTTGCCACTTACTTACAAAACCAAATTTCAGTCGCCTGCCAGGTCGACATCCATCCTGCGGCGCGCATCGGTAAAGGCATTATGCTTGACCACGCAACGGGAATCGTCATTGGTGAAACGGCGGTGGTCGAAGACGACGTTTCCATCCTGCAAGATGTGACGCTTGGCGGTACAGGCAAAGAGTGCGGCGATCGTCACCCGAAAATTCGCGAAGGCGTAATGATTGGCGCTGGAGCCAAAATTCTCGGTAATATCGAAGTCGGCGAAGGGGCGAAAATCGGCTCTTGTTCCGTGGTGTTGCAACCCGTTCCACCGCACACCACCGTAGCCGGTGTGCCAGCGCGTATCGTTGGTCGCCCCAGAACCGACAAACCGTCATTCGATATGGACCAAGGTTTTAACGGCAAAACGCAAAACTTCATCGATGGTGACGGCATCTGATGCACGCCGATAGGGCGATTGGCGCGGCTTTTTAACCCCTTCCAACTCAGGAAAGAACGTACGTGGTAAAACAGAAATCAACTCTTTCAAGCTCCTTGCTGATTTCCCTCGGCGTTCTTCTATTTTCTCCCAGTACAGTTTCTCTGGCGGCCTCCGATTCCGAATTGCAAGGCGTCAAAGGCGAGATCTCACGCCAGCAGAAATCGCTTTCAACCCAAGAAAAACAGTTGGACGATTTACAAAAGTCACTGAAAGAGCAAGAGCTGGGCATTAACCAACTGGAGAAAGAGATCGCCCAATCGCGTCAGGCGCTCGCCACCTCGCGCGCTAACATTGGGAAATTGGAAGAACGTATCGATGAGTTGGAGACGCAAAAAAAGCGCCAAACCGAACGTTTAGCGGAGCTGCTGCAAACCTACTACGTGACGCAACGTGCCAAGTCGTCCGTTTCACTCCTTAACCAAGGAGTGGAGGAAGATCGCATCAGTCAATATTTTCAATACCTTGCCAAAGCGCGCAGCGAAACTATCTCGCAGTTGGAAACCACCAGCGCTGAATTAGAGCACAGTAAACAGCAAAAATTGCTAGAACAAGGGCAAATCGAAGCACTGCTCAAACAGCAATCAGCGAAACGCGATCAACTGGCGAAAACCCAGTCACAGCGCAAGAAAACGCTTGGTAGCATCCGGCAAAGCATTGCGGATGACAAAAACTATCTGGCAGAGCTACAACGAAACGAAACACGCCTGAAAGCGGAAATTGCCAAAGCGGCCAAACGCAACGCCATTCCTATGGACGGCCTTGAACGGCAAAAAGGCAAGCTGCCTTGGCCGCTCAAAGGGAGCGTGCTGCATAGTTTCGGCACCCGCCAAACCGGGCAGATCAACTGGAAAGGTGTGGTACTTTCGGCCACTTATGGGCAGCAGGTCAAAGCCGTTTACCCGGGAACCGTGGTATTTGCAGAGTACTTACGCGGCTACGGTTTGGTGGTGCTGCTTGATCACGGCAAAGGTGACATGACGCTGTACGGCTACAACCAAGCCCTGCTGAAAAAAGAGGGAGACAAGGTGACCGCTGGCGAAGTGATCGCACTGGCCGGAGACACGGGCGGGCAAAATCGTCCTTCGCTCTATTTCGAGATCCGCCGCAACAGTGAGGCACAAAACCCGAAACACTGGATGGTGCGCTAATCGCTGTCGCACCTCAGCATCCTACCCGTTTTATCTGTCGTAATACGCTTGCAGCAGTTCGATTAAGCGCTCTACCTGATTTTTATCCAAGGCATTAATTCCTGCCGCCGCCGCTCGTCCTCCACCGGTGGCGAACTGAGCACAAATCTCCCCCGCCCCTTGTTTATTGTTAAGTGGCGCACGCAGCGATACGGTGTACGAGTCACCCTGATTGTGCGTGAGCACAGCATGCGCGCGGCTGGGCTCTTGATTGGCGAGCCAGTTACCATACACACCGCTGATGCGACGCGACCACGCACAGTCTGGCAATAAGGTCACCGACACTCGACCGCAACAATAGAGCGGCTCGATCGCTTGTGCCGCAGCCATGTCTTGCTGATACGCGCTTTGCAACTGATAAAAGGCGGAGTTCATATCCGCCAACACATCAAACGGTGAGGCGTAGCGGCTGAGATGTTGGTAAAGGTGGGCGGGATGAAAATGCAGATCGTCAATCTGCTCACCGTAACCGTTGTAGTTGATTAAGGTGCCGAGTTCTCGCAGCTGCGCTTGTTGGGTCGGGCTAAGCCCAGCTTGTTCTGCCAAAGCATTGGCTTTGGCAATCAAATTGTCGCCATAAGCGGCAGTGATGGCCCAATGATGAAAGCGCCCAGCAAGCAGACGGTCAATAATCAGCGCGGTACAAGTATCTGCATCAAGATCGATGTGCGCGTGTAACAAAGCGTGCTGAGGAATTTGGCCAGACTGATGATGGTCGGCGTAAAAAACCTCAGCGCCACTCGCCAGAGCACGTTCGAGACCAAGACGGTTTTTCTCCATCGAGATATCGAGCACCGTCAGCGTGTCGCCTGCTTTCGCCGTCACTTGTTCGAGCAACTGGATATCGCGTTTAACCCCGGTAATCAGCGTCGACGCTGTGGGATGGGCGAAGCGCCATTGCAGCAGAGCAATAATGCCATCAGCATCGCCGTTAAAAATGTCGTAGTTCATCCGTCAATAACATCCCTATCCAATTGATTCTCTGGCGTATTGTTACGTCGGCAATATAAAAGTCAAAGACCATAAAGCCATGAGTCATAGCCTATGGTCATATCAGCACTACGTCTTGTACAGAACTTGTGAAAACTAAACGTGCAGAGCGCGAATCCCATCTTCAAGCAGCAGCAACTGTTCCATGCCTTGTTCGGTGGCAACGGGTTTGACCACGGCCAACATCTGCAACATCCCTTGGCGGACAACTTGTTCTGTGATCGCCACTTTCAGCGACATCGCGGACTGATACGCCAGCCAACTGCTGGCAATCAGATGCAGCGTTCTCACCAATGAGGTCAATTCCGTTTTCTCTAAACTGAGTAGCTCAAGTTCAACAAACTCTTGCATGATCGCCACCAAGTTAGCTTGGAGCTTCTCCTGCACTTGAATGTACTGCTCGTGCAACTGCTCATCACGGGAGAGAATTTCTGGCAAATTGGCGTAAAAGAAACGGTATTTCCACATCAAGGTGAAAATGGAGTCCAAATAGTGCTTCAACAGGGTCAGGCTCTCTTGCTGCCCTTGCACTGGCGCGAATCGCTCAAGTAGCTCCTGCGCGTAGAGAGTGAAAATTTCGCGCACAATTTCTTGTTTATTGCGAAAGTGGTAATAAAGGTTGCCTGGGCTAATTTCAACATGCTCAGCAATGTGATTGGTGGTGATACTCCTTTCCCCATGGCGGTTAAAGAGTTCCAAGGCTCCGTAAACGATCTTCTCACGTGTTTTCATTATTATGTTGTAATCCCTTTCCTAGAAAGATAAGTCGGCGTTGGCGCATCCACCTTTCATACCGAACTGACACGTGCGGCGCGGAAAGAGATCAACGTCCTAGCCGCTTGAGTATATCGATTTCACCGTACGATATCGACAAACGAGGTAGAGCTTATACGTTAGTAAGCCTAGTATAATTCCGCACAGATTGGCCAACAGATCCAACCAGGAAGACTCACGACCAACCAAGCCTTGAACCACCTCTATCCCTGCACTGAAGAGCAGAATGCCTGCCGCCGCGAGGCAGCGGCGTCGCCAAGAGCGAATCAGATAAGCAGCCAAAAGCGAGAAGCAGCAATACGCCGCCATATGCTGCAATTTATCGAGATGAGCCAAGCCACCCCATTGTTGCCAACTGCTGGATGGACGCAATGACAATACGGCAATAACCGCAGCATACAGCAAAAGTAACGCGCATTTTTTTAGCATCTGGCACACTCAAGCAATCGGAAAAGGAAAAGCGGTCACTTGATCGATGTGATCGCACCCCAGCGCCAGCATGATCAAACGATCAACCCCGAGCGCCACGCCAGCACACTCTGGCAGGCCAGATTGCAACGCCGCGATCAAATGGTAATCAATCGGCTGTTCCGCCAAGCCCATCTCAACACGTTTGCGGTTATCTTGCTCAAATCGGCGCAATTGCTCTTGCGCGTTGTCGAGCTCATGGAAACCGTTCGCCAGCTCGATCCCTTTGAAATAGACCTCAAAACGATCCGCCACACGCGGATCGTTTGGGTTGATCTTAGCCAGCGCCGCTTGTGAAGCGGGAAAATCGTAGACAAACGCTGGCACTTGCTGGCCAATTTTTCCTTCGACCCCGATGCTAAACAGCAACTGTAGCAAAGTATCGCGATCTTCTTCTGCCTCGGCGATATCATTCAAGCCTAACCTTGCGGCGACGCTTTTCAGCTCGGCCATGGTTCCTTCCAGTGGGCAAACGCCTAGCACAGTAAAAAACGCTTGCTGATACTTCATGCGTTCGGCAGCACCACATTGCAGTACCAGTTGCAGCAAATCGTCCATTTCATCCATCAACTGATGGTGGTCAAAGCCGACACGATACCATTCGAGCATGGTGAATTCTGGATTGTGATAACGACCATTCTCTTCATTGCGAAACGCTTTGCCGAGTTGATAAATGCAGCCACTGCCCGCCGCTAGCAGGCGTTTCATATGAAATTCGGGGCTAGTCATGAGAAACAGTGGGCTCCCTTGCGCATAGCCGGGCCCGACAAACTGGGTTTGGAAGGTGTGCAAATGCACATCCGTGACGGTCGCATGACTCATGGCGGGCGTATCCACTTCCAGCACATTACGCTGGGCAAAAAATTGACGAATGCGCGCGATAAGCGCAGCGCGCTGGCGCAATTGCGGGATAGAAGCAGTAGGTTGCCAATCAGTCGACATCTTGGGTTACTCATATGGATAGCTAGGGCATGGAAGTTACCAGCTTTTTGCCCCTTTGCAAGCGCTGGCGAGTAAGGTAACAAGCGCAAAATTTACGTAGTACAACACATAAATCGTGCTAGTTCTTCCCCCTGTATTGAGCAGGAAAATTGTCGGCAACATTCGGTTAACACCTTTTTCCGCAAAGGCTTGAGCCGCAAAACCCCTTGGCCGTGATAAGTATCACATAACGTGTAAATTCTATGCTCATATTTGCATTTCCGCTGCAAAAACCTAAATACATCAATTTTTCTCCTGCGCGGCTCTTCTACACTAACCGTACTACTTTTGGGGAATATGGCCCGCCCAGTTTCTCAAGCTCACAATAACAAGCGGATTACCCCGCACTCACACACTGGAGGATAACTGTGCAAACCATTATCACAGATATCGCGGTCATCGGCGCTGGCGGCGCTGGTCTTCGTACTGCTATTGCAGCGGCTGAAGCAAACCCAGATCTGGAAGTCGCACTGATTTCTAAGGTCTACCCAATGCGCTCCCATACGGTCGCCGCAGAAGGTGGCTCAGCAGCAGTTATCAAGGATGAGGATAGTCTGGACAACCACTTCAACGATACCGTTGGCGGTGGTGACTGGCTTTGTGAACAGGATGTTGTTGAATACTTTGTTGCCAATGCAACCCGAGAAATGATCCAGATGGAGCAATGGGGTTGTCCTTGGAGCCGAAAAGAAAACGGGGAAGTCAACGTGCGTCGCTTCGGCGGCATGAAGGTTGAACGGACTTGGTTTGCGGCTGACAAAACGGGTTTCCACATGCTGCACACCCTTTTCCAAACTTCCATGAAGTACTCCAACATCAAGCGCTTTGACGAATATTTTGTGGTCGATCTGCTGGTTGATGAAGGTGAAGTGCAAGGGCTGATTGCTATCCATATGTCAGAAGGCGAACTGGTCACCATCAAAGCCAAATCCGTCGTACTGGCGACGGGTGGTGCGGGTCGCGTTTACCACTGTAACACCAACGGCGGTATCGTAACTGGTGATGGCATGGCGATGGCTTATCGCCACGGTGTGCCGCTGCGTGATATGGAGTTTGTGCAATACCACCCAACTGGCCTGCCTGGCACGGGCATTCTGATGACCGAAGGGTGTCGTGGTGAAGGCGGTATTATCGTCAATAAAAACGGCTATCGTTACCTGCAAGACTACGGCATGGGCCCGGAAACACCGGTTGGCCAGCCGAAGAACAAATACATGGAGCTTGGCCCACGCGATAAAGTGTCACAAGCGTTCTGGCACGAGCAGCAAAAAGGCAACACCATCAAACACCCTCTTGGTGATGTGGTACACCTTGACCTGCGCCACTTAGGTGAAGAGTACCTGCAAGAGCGTCTACCGTTTATTTGTGAACTCGCCAAAGCGTACGTCAACGTCGACCCCGCCAAAGAGCCGATCCCCATTCGTCCAACCGTACACTACACCATGGGCGGTATCGAGACCGATAAAGAATGTGAAACCCGAATTAAGGGCCTGTTCGCCGTCGGTGAATGCGCCTCTGTTGGCTTACACGGCGCCAACCGTCTAGGCTCTAACTCGCTGGCCGAGTTCGTGGTGTTTGGCCGCGTCGCCGGGGAAAACGCAGTGAAACGTGCAGCAGAATTCAAAGGCTGGAACGAAGCGTCGATTGCCGAGCAAGTCAAAGCGGTTGAAGCACGCATTGCGGCACTGATGAACCAAGAAGGCGATGAAAACTGGGCAGACATCCGCACAGAAATGGGTCACACCATGGAAGCGGGCTGTGGTATCTACCGTCAAGAAGATTTGATGCAAGCCACCATCGACAAAATCACTGAGCTAAAAGCACGCTACAAACGCATCAGCATCAAAGACAAAGGCAAGGTGTTCAACACCGATCTTCTCTACGCCATCGAAGTTGGTTACGGCCTAGAAGTCGCCGAAGCCATGGTTCACTCTGCGATTTTACGTAAAGAATCGCGCGGTGCTCACCAGCGCCTTGACGATGGTTGTACCGAGCGTGACGACGTGAACTTCCTGAAACACTCACTGGCCTTCTACCAAGCTGACAATGCACCAAGCATCAGCTACAGCGATGTGAAGATCACTAAATCTCAGCCGAAAGCGCGTCTGTATGGCGAAGCGGCAGAGAAAGCCGCCGCTGAAGAAGCCGCCAAAGCCGCCGAGAAAAATGCAGAGGAGCAAGCATAATGTCAGCCAATCGCATTCAAAAAGTAGACATTCTGCGCTACGACCCAGCAACCGACGCAGAGCCGCACTTTCAAGCCTTTGAAGTGCCATTTGATGACACTATGTCGGTGCTTGATGCACTCGGTTATGTCAAAGACCATTTGGATAAACACCTTTCCTACCGCTGGTCATGCCGAATGGCAATTTGTGGCTCATGCGGCATCATGGTCAACGGCGTACCAAAGCTGGCGTGTAAGAGCTTTTTACGTGACTACCCAGATGGGGTGAAGATTGAGCCACTCGCCAACTTCCCTATCGAGAAAGACTTGATTGTCGATATGACGCCGTTTATTGAACGTCTTGAAGCGATCAAACCTTACATCATCGGTAATGATCGTAAACCTGAAGATGGCACCAACTTGCAAACTCCAGAACAGATGGCGAGATACAAGCAGTTCGCTGGCTGCATCAACTGTGGTTTGTGCTACGCGGCATGTCCGCAGTTCGGCCTCAATCCTGAGTTTATCGGCCCTGCGGCCTTGACGCTGGCTCACCGCTACAACTTGGACAGCCGTGACAACGGTAAAGCTGAACGCATGAAGTTGATCAACGGTGAAAACGGCGCGTGGGGCTGTACGTTTGTCGGCTACTGCTCAGAAGTGTGTCCAAAACACGTTGACCCAGCAGCAGCGGTTAACCAAGGCAAAGTCGAGTCGTCGATGGACTTTGTTATCGCCATGCTAAAACCTGACGGCACACCAAAGAAAGTGGAGGCTTAGGATGAGTAACCGTAAACCTTATGTTCGCGAAATCAAACGCACTTGGTGGAAGAGTCATCCTTTCTACCGTTTTTACATGCTGCGTGAAGCAACCGTGCTTCCGCTGATCCTTTTCACTCTCTTCCTTACTTTTGGTTTGGGTGCTTTAGTGAAGGGACCAGAGGCATGGCAAACTTGGCTGGCGTTCATGGCCAACCCGCTGGTAGTCGCCATCAATATCGTCGCTTTGGCGGGCAGTTTGCTGCACGCGCAAACCTTCTTTAGCATGATGCCGCAGGTGATGCCGATCCGTCTCGGTGGCAAACTAGTGGATAAGAAAATCATCGTGTTGGCACAATGGGCCGCCGTGGCCTTGATTTCGCTGATCGTTCTTGTTGTGGTGTAAGGAGCTTTGACTATGAAACCCAATTATTCCGTAAATACCGCACCGAAACGTTCTGATGAGCCAATTTGGTGGAGCCTGTTTGGTGCTGGCGGTACTTGGTTTGCCATGATCACCCCCGTAACGGTGCTCGTGCTGGGTATTCTTGCCCCGCTTGGCATTATCGATGCGCAAGCGTTAAGTTACGAACGCGTGGTCAGCTTCGCCACCAGCATTATCGGAGCCCTGTTTATCATCGGCACCTTAGCACTGCCGATGTGGCATGCGATGCACCGTGTTCATCACGGCATGCATGACTTGAAAATCCACGCTGGTGTGGTGGGCAAAATTGGCTGCTACGCCTTTGCTGGCCTCATTTCTGCGCTCGCTGTGGTATTTATTTTCATGCTGTAAGGCTATTCCAAGCACACAAATCTAAGCAAACAAATCTAACCAAACAAAAAGCTGGCGATTTCGCGCCAGCTTTTTTCTATCTGCTCCCTTTAAGAGCTTTTGACCACCAATGATCTTATTACTTCACCACCTGCTTGGTTTGCTCCATCAAGCCGAGTGCCCCAAACCCAGTGATGACATCTAGGTTAGTTTTCAGACCACTTTCATCGCTACCACCAATGTAGTTCTGTGGCATCTGCACTTGGAAGTTTTGCAAGTTGTTGTAGAGCGAGTTCGCGACATCGCGATTGAGCTCGGCCAAGTAGACTTCTCGGTTTGCTCCCAGTGCCGCATATTTGGCTTTTAGCACTTCCGCTTCTGCACGCCCTTTTTCCAATATCGCTTTGGCTTCAAACTCCGCCGACAAGGCATTGGCCTTTTGAATAGCGAGGTTCGCTTCCGCTATTGCCAGCTCTTTCTCTTTTTCAACTTCGGCCAAACGCTTGGTCTTTTCTACCTCAACAATTTCTCGTTCTGCAATTTGACGCGCCACTTCGACATCTTTTTGCTGAGAGATAATCGCCAACTCTTTTTGACGCTGTGCATCTTGCACTTCGCGAGTACGTTGGATCTCTTTGCGCAACTGCTCCGTTTCGGCTTGTGCTTTGGAGGTTTCTTGTTCCTGAATAGCCCGAATGCGATCGGCCACTAAGCGCTTTTTATCGGCTAATAGCTGATCAAGTTGTTTTTCCGGCTGCGGATCGCCAATCGTCACCTGAGTCACTTGAATGCCATACTGCTGCAGTGGGTTATCCTGACGAATTGGTTGGCCTGTCTTGTCTAACACAGGCACGGTTTTCCAAACCAACTGGTTGGTACGTTGTAGTTGGTTGGCGTTGGATTGGTCCACACCCACAGGCGCCAGATCCAACTCCTCCACTTCCACCTGACGACGCTCAGTCAAGTAGATCCCTTCACGCAGTTGATCGCCCAATTTTGACTTGAACTGGTTCAGCCCGCCTTGAAAGAACTCTTCGCCCGTATACTGGGTTGCAGTGATCACCGTGACGTTGCGCGCGTTTTTAACCAACAGCGCATCGATCAAATTACTGTTGTTGCGAAACTCGCGGTGCATCTTGATCAAAGCTTCAGGATCGGTGCTTAATTTAAAGCGAAACGTCACCGGGATCTGGCCGATATAGGTATCAGCAAAACGCACTTGCACCGGGTCGAGCCGCTGGTAAAAATCTTCGCCAGTGTTGTTGCCAAATGACACCGTAATCACTTGGTCGTACTGGGTGATCTTCGACAAAAAAGGCATGCGAAAGTGAATGCCTGGTTCCGTGAATACATCCAGCTCACCAGTAATGTTATTTTGATGAACGTAGCTGTATCCGGCATCGGTCATCAATACCGAGCTGTTGATAGTCAGAGTGACGGCCAACAGAGGCAGACCGAACACCGCCGCTTTCATGCCACGACGCAGCAACTGGCGGCGCTCTTCTACTTTCAAACTGGATCCTATGCTTGGATTGTTCATTATAATTCTCCTGTTGTGGTTGTTTAATGAGATAAAACTAAATAAACCAAAGTGTTATCTTACTCACTCAACAACGAGGACAAATGTAACAATTATTTACACGTAGAAATAGTCGAAAGATTCATAAAAATAATTAACTTTTTCCGAATATTGGACGAGGTTATTATTTTCGACAGAGATTAAAAAAGGCCGCCGAAGCGACCTTGATCTAATGTGAACAGTTATTTTACACGACCAACGTATTCACCGCTGCGAGTGTCCACTTTGATCACTTCGCCGATTTGGATGAAGAGTGGAACGCGAACAACCGCACCAGTTGATAGCGTCGCTGGCTTGCCGCCTGTGCCTTGAGTATCGCCTTTCAGGCCAGGATCGGTTTCAGTCACTTCCAGTTCAACGAAGTTTGGCGGTGTCACCGCGATTGGGTTACCATTCCACAGAGTCAGCATACAGCTGTTGTTTTCCACCAACCACTTCACGCTCTCACCAACCGCTTTCGCATCAGCAGCAATCTGCTCGAAGGTTTGATTGTTCATAAAGTGGTAGAATTCGCCGTCTGAATAGAGATAATCTAGGTCGATATCCATAACGTCTGCGACTTCACAGGTGTCGCCAGACTTAAATGTTTTTTCTAGCACTTTACCAGAAAGAAGTTTACGAATTTTAACACGGTTGAATGCCTGACCTTTACCCGGCTTCACGTATTCGTTTTCTAGAATTACGCAAGGCTCGCTGTCAATCATAAGTTTCAGACCGCCTTTAAATTCATTGGTGCTAACTGTAGCCATTTTTTCCTCTTACGTTCTTAGAGCTAAATTCAATGCCGCATATAATAACCCGAAAAGTCGAAACTGTTGAGCAAAACTGGCTCAAACAGCTAGCGAATGGGATCTCAGATCCGACAAGCTTGTTGCAGATGTTAGAGATCGATCCCGCGCCGTGGCAAGCAGGGTTTGCGGCGCGCAAGCTGTTCGCACAGCGCGTTCCCCGCAGCTTTGTCGCCAGAATGGAAAAAGGCAACCCGCACGACCCTTTGCTTAGACAAGTGTTACCACTGAGTGACGAGTTTGAGGTTCACGAAGGCTTTTCTCATGATCCGCTTGAGGAGCAAGGCAACGAGATCCCCGGCCTGCTGCACAAATACCGCAATCGCGCGCTGATGATTGTCAAAGGTGGCTGTGCGATCAACTGCCGATACTGTTTTCGTCGTCACTTTCCATACCAGGAAAACAAGGGCAACAAATTCGCTTGGCAGCGCAGTTTGCAGTACATCGCCGAACACCAAGAACTCAATGAAGTCATTCTCTCCGGTGGCGATCCACTGATGGCGAAAGACGATGAGATCCAATGGCTGGTTGAACATATTGCCGCTATTCCTCACATTAAACGGCTGAGAATTCATAGCCGCTTGCCCGTCGTCATTCCAGCGCGAGTGACAGAGGAACTGTGCCAAGCACTGGCCAGTACACGCCTGCAAGTGATTTTGGTGACTCACATTAATCACGCCAACGAAATCAACCATGAACTCACCACACAACTTGCCAAGCTCAAACAGGTTGGCGTGACACTACTTAACCAAAGTGTGCTGCTTAAAGGGGTCAACGATACGGTGGATGCGCAAGTCGCGTTGAGCGAATCGCTGTTTGATGCTGGTATTTTGCCCTACTACTTGCATGTTTTGGACAAGGTGCAAGGAGCGGCTCATTTCTTTGTTGACGACCAACAAGCGAAGCGCATTATGCACGGAGTCATTACGCGTGTTTCCGGTTACTTAGTGCCGAAATTGACACGTGAAATTGGCGGCCGGCCAAGTAAAACACCGCTCGATTTGCATTTAGAGTAATTGTCGTTACCAACAAAAAGTTTTGTTCGATCTCATCGCGCCCAATACGCATACTCCGCGAAAATTGCGGGGGTAGCATGCAAGAGACTTTAGACACTTTTCTGAATATAGAACCATTTAGCTGGCCGGCCTTACTGTGCTGCGCGCTCAATGGCGTTCTTATTGGCGCGGAGCGTCAGACACGCGGTAAACCCGTCGGTATCCGTACGTCGATTCTGATCATTTCCGGTACCTACTTCTTTATGTCGATGGCGGTGTATCTCTCTCCCAACACCTTAGATCAAGCGCGCGTGCTTGGGCAGATCATTACTGGCGTTGGCTTTCTTGGCGCGGGGGTGATGATGACGCAAGATGGCAAGATCCACGGCGTCACGTCCGCCGCCGTGATTTGGGTGCTGGCTTCTATGGGGATGATGATCGGGCTGGGTTTGATGCACCAGTCAGTGCTGATCACGTTACTCGCCTTGGCAGTGCTACTCGGTGTCGATAAAGCCGAAAACCGCATTCAAGCACTGCGCCGCGGAGTACATCAAAAAATTCAACAGCGAAGAAGTTCTTCCCGCCTGATTAAATAAATTGCGCGCTGCGTCATAAGAAACCCCGGATCATGTCCGGGGTTGTTTTTTTGGCTAGTAATCAACGTTGCCACCGCTCGACGGAAGCGAAGCGCTTATTTAACGAAGTGCTTATTTAACGAAGTAGTTACTTCGCGAAGTTGATCAGCGGGAAGCAAGGGAAGAAACCGTTGTCGGCACAGTTAATCAAGCCGATCTGCACGCCTTCAATCTTCGCCGTTTTGTTGAACACACCGACCTGAACGGTTGAGGTGTCAGAGAAGTTCGCCGCGCCCACATCCACCATCGTATTACCTTCGGAGTAGTTGACAAAACTCACGTTGGCCCCTTTCACATCGTTAGTGATGTTCACTGCGCCAACGTTGGCACCCGTGGTTTTTCCGGTATTCCAGTTAAAGAAACCAAGCGATGCACCTGTCATCTCTTGATTCACTTTTGATGCGCCAAAGAAACCCAAGTTTACCCCTGTGGTACGATCGGTTTCTGAAAGACCAACCACCGCTACATCAACCCCTTTCAACTCTTCGACCTTACCGTAGAGCGCCGCCAAACGAACACCGGATACGGCATTTTCATCTGGCGCATTGAAGTTATTAAGCGAAGAAAACATTACCGGAGTTGCCGCCATCGCTGTTGTTGAGCTCAGCGCTACCACCGCCATTGCGATTACACTCTTTTTCATTTTTCGTCTCCACTGATCACTACTGATTGACTGAAGGGTCGTTTTTTATACCCAGAATGCGATGATTATGAACGACGTTCAATAAAGACAGGTCATTGTATTGTAAAAAATGATATAGCTAGAAAATAGGTAGGATAAAAAACAAAACCATAAAAATCATTTGGTTATATACAGTTCAGATCTCTAGCGTTCTTTTTCATCGTCAATAAAGCGTAAAATATTCTGCGCTTTACGCCAATGTTGGATGGATTTCAGGCAATAAAAAAGCTGAGGATCGCTCCTCAGCTTTTCTCATTTAGGCTTAGTGCCGTGGGATGATTACATCATGCCCATGCCACCCATACCGCCCATGCCACCCATATCTGGCATGCCTGCATCTTTTTGAGGTAGGTCTGTCACCATCGCTTCCGTGGTGATCATCAGGCCGGCAACTGAAGCGGCGAACTGCAGCGCAGAACGAGTTACTTTAGTTGGATCTAGGATACCCATTTCCAGCATGTCGCCGTATTCACCCGTTGCCGCGTTGTAGCCGTAAGAGCCTTCACCCGCTTTCACGTTATTTGCCACAACCGATTCTTCATCACCCGCGTTTTTGGTGATTTGGCGAATTGGCGCTTCCATCGCACGTAGTGCTACGCGGATACCCACGTTTTGCTCTTCGTTGTCACCTTTCAGGTCAACCAGTTTAGAGGCCACACGAATCAGTGCAACACCACCGCCAGCAACCACGCCTTCTTCAACCGCAGCGCGAGTCGCGTGCAGTGCGTCTTCTACGCGGTCTTTTTTCTCTTTCATTTCCACTTCAGTGGCGGCGCCTACTTTGATAACCGCAACACCGCCCGCTAGTTTAGCAACGCGCTCTTGCAGTTTCTCTTTGTCGTAGTCTGAAGTCGCTTCTTCGATTTGCTGACGAATCTGTACCACGCGACCTTGGATCATCGCTTCCTCACCCATACCATCGATGATGGTGGTGTTTTCTTTGGTGATAGACACGCGTTTCGCTTGACCCAAATCTTCCAGCGTCGCTTTTTCCAGCTCAAGGCCAACTTCTTCAGAAATCACCGTACCGCCAGTTAGGATCGCGATGTCTTGTAGCATCGCTTTACGACGGTCGCCGAAGCCAGGCGCTTTAACCGCAGCGACTTTCACGATGCCACGCATGTTGTTGACAACCAGAGTTGCCAACGCTTCACCTTCTACGTCTTCAGCGATGATCAGCAGTGGACGTGATGCTTTGGCTACGGCTTCTAGAGCAGGTAGCAATTCACGGATGTTAGAAATCTTTTTATCAACCAATAGGATGAATGGGCTTTCCAGCTCTACGCTGCCCGCTTCTTGGTTGTTGATGAAGTAAGGAGATAGGTAACCACGGTCAAACTGCATGCCTTCAACCACGTCCAGTTCATCTTGCAGCGCTTGACCTTCTTCAACCGTGATCACACCATCGCGACCCACTTTTTCCATCGCTTCGGCGATGATTTTACCCACACTTGAGTCTGAGTTGGCAGAGATAGTGCCCACTTGCTCGATTTCAGTGCTGGTAGAGCAATCTTTAGAAAGAGCTTTCAGCTCGATAACCGCCGCTGCTACCGCTTTGTCGATACCGCGCTTTAGATCCATCGGGTTCATGCCCGCAGCAACGGCTTTTAAGCCTTCGTTGACGATCGACTGTGCCAACACGGTCGCTGTTGTTGTACCGTCACCCGCCACATCGTTCGCTTGTGAAGCCACTTGCTTCACCATTTGTGCGCCCATGTTCTGGAACTTGTCTTCCAGCTCGATTTCACGCGCCACAGACACACCATCTTTGGTGATGGTTGGGGCACCGAACGATTTGTCCAGTACTACGTTACGGCCTTTAGGACCTAAGGTCACTTTTACCGCATCAGCCAGAATGTTGACACCTTCCAGCATTTTTACACGTGCGTCATTACCAAATTTAACGTCTTTAGCAGCCATCTTTTATTTTCCTTCTAAATTCTGTTTTTTAGTTCGTTGTGATTCAGAATGAATTACTCAACGATTGCCATGATGTCGTTCTCAGACATGATCAGAACTTCTTTACCGTCGATCTTTTCCGTTTTGGTGCCATAGCTTTCGGCGAAAATCACGGTGTCACCAACTTTTACGTCCAGCGGCTGCACAGAGCCGTTTTCAAGGATGCGGCCTTTGCCAACAGCCAGAACGACGCCGCGAGTTGACTTCTCTGCAGCAGAACCAGTTAAAACGATGCCACCAGCTGACTTAGATTCAACTTGTTGGCGTTCTACGATAACTCGATCATGTAACGGACGAATATTCATCGGTCGTCTCTCCTGAAAAATTCCATGTGTGATTTGATAATTGCCCTAAAGCAGGGCTCTAGGCCTAGTGGTATCTATATAGGGGGCGATCGTGACGATCCCAAGGGGCACGGGTGAAATTTTTGTGATTGAGTTAAAAGTTCACACAGTCCAGCAAAGGATTGCGTCGAAATCCCTGACTCGCTGCTGGCAAGGATTTCTTGTATCCTTGCCATTTTCCACTCAGTGGTCGCTAATATGCTCGATAAACACGGGTTACTCACCGCCCCTATCGCACTCACACTACGCAAAATGACCATTCCGATGATCTTCGGCATGGTAGCGATCCAGATGTTTAATTTGGTGGACACCTTCTTTGTTTCCTTGCTCGGCACCCAAGCACTCGCGGCGATCAGCTATACCTTTCCAGTAACGTTTGCGGTGAACTGCATCACTATGGGCATCGGCATCGGTCTTTCCACCAGCATTGGCCGATTGCTTGGTCAGGGCGATGCCAATCAAGCCGCGCGCTTCACCAGCCACGGTTTGCTATTGGCCGTTGCGCTGGTTGCTCTTGCCTCTACGCTTGGCTTTTTCACGGTGGACCCCCTATTTACGTTACTTGGCGCGCAAGACGAACTCATCCCGCTAATCGCTCAGTACATGCATGTCTGGTATCTCACCATTCCACTGTTGGTCATCCCGATGGCTGGCAACAGCGCGATTCGCGCTACGGGGGATACCAAAACGCCCGCCAAGATTATGATGCTGGCCGGACTTATCAATGGCGTTCTCGATCCACTGCTGATCTTTGGCATTGGTCCATTTCCAGAGCTCGGCATTCAAGGCGCAGCCATTGCCAGTGCGTTTAGCTGGTTCGGCGCCTTGTGCGGCTCGTTCTATGTATTGATTAAACGAGAAAAGCTGCTAGCGGCGCCAAAATGGCAGCGCATTGGCGAAGATTGCCAGCAGATTCTCAGAGTGGGCACACCTGCAGCCTTATCCAATGCAATGAACCCGCTGTCGGGTGCGCTATTAATGATGATGCTCTCCAGCCACGGCACCGCTGCCGTAGCTGCTTACGGCGCAGCGCAGCGCATTGAGTCGATCTTGATTCTGGCGTTGATGGCACTGACATCGTCCCTGACACCGTTTATGGCGCAAAACCTCGGGGCGAAAAATCCGCAACGCGCCTTTCAAGGACTGTTTGTCAGTATGCGTTTTTCAGTGCTCTTTCAAGGGCTGGTGTTTTTAATGATGGTACCACTGAGCATTCCACTTGCCAGCCTCTTTTCGCAGGAACAGAGTGTGCGCGATCTCCTGTGGCATTACTTGTTGGTGGTGCCAGCCAGTTACGGCTTTCTCGGCATTATTATGATGTTGGTCAGCGGCTTGAACGCCATGCATGAACCACTAAACGCGTTTCGCTGGAGCTTTATGCGTCTGTTTCTCTTTACACTGCCCGCAGCTTGGCTTGGCAGCCAGCTCTACTCCATTGAAGGGCTGTTCGTTGGGATTGCGCTGGGCAATTTAGCCGGTGGAATTTGCGGGTATCTGTATGCGTTGAATAAACGCAAAACGCATTTACAACTCAGTGAAAACAGCCAATGAAAAAGGCCGCGTGATGACGCGGCCTTGTTTTATGGTTTCAAACTATTTTTAGAACAGCTCTTCGGCTACCTTGAACAAATCATTGCGCGCTGGGCGCTTCATGTTCTCAATTGCATCGATGATATCGTGATGCACAAGCTGCTCTTTAACGATGCCCACACAGCGGCCACCGTGACCTTCCATCAGCAGATGTACAGCGTAGTTACCCATGCGAGAAGCAAGAACGCGGTCAAACGCTGTTGGTTTACCACCACGCTGAATATGACCCAAAACGGTCGCGCGTGTTTCACGTCCTGTACCCGCTTCGATCTCTTTCGCCAATTGGTTGGCATCCATCATCAGCTCGGTCAGCGCGATGATCGAGTGTTTCTTACCTTTCGAGATGCCATCTTTAATGTTGTTGATCAGCTTCTCTTTATCTAAGCCCGTTTCTGGCGTGATGATGTACTCACAACCACCGGCAATCGCTGACATCAGCGTCAAATCACCACAGTGGCGACCCATGATTTCAACAATCGAAATACGCTGGTGAGAAGATGAAGTATCACGCAGACGGTCAATCGATTCGATCACTGTGTTCAGCGCAGTTAGGTAACCAATAGTGTAATCCGTGCCTGCAATATCGTTGTCGATTGTGCCTGGCACACCGATACATGGGTAACCCATTTCCGTCAGCTTCTTCGCGCCCATGTACGAACCGTCACCGCCGATCACCACCAGCGCATCAATGCCGTGAGCTTTTAGGTTTTCGATCGCTTTTTCACGAACAGCCACTTCTCTAAATTCACGGAAACGTGCCGAACCGAGGAAAGTACCACCACGGTTGATCACATCAGAAACGCTTGAACGATCAAGAGGCTTAATGCGGCCTTCGTAGAGGCCAAGGTAACCGTCATAGATACCAAACACTTCAAGGCCTGCACCCAATGCTGTACGAACCACGCCGCGGATTGCCGCGTTCATACCTGGGGCATCGCCACCACTTGTCAAAACACCGATCTTTTTAATCATGCTCACCCTCGATCTTTGGCAATCAATATTTAATTTTTCTTTATCGCAGCTGGTAATCAGCTACCTAAATAATGGGAAAATCTGTCTGCAATGTTACATTTCCTCGACAGGAATACCAACGAAAACACACAAATTTATGTAACTTTTCTACTTATGTAAGAGTATTACAGTTTTTCAGTAAAACTTTGTTGATTCATATCAGGATCAGGAATCTTAATAGATGTAGATGGAAAGATAGTCAACAACGCCTTTTTTGTCTTCAAAACAAAGCGAATTTTCACTTACGACCACTGCTGTTCAATGTGCTCTTTCTCGCTGCTGACCACCACAGAATAAGGATCTTGATGGATCAACACATCCGAGGCGGGAAACAGTTCCAACAGTTTCGCTTCCACTTCATCGGCAATTTGGTGCGCTTTGATCAAAGGTAAATGATCGTCTAGCTCCAGATGCAACTGGATAAAACGCGTTGGGCCCGACATGCGCGTGCGCAGTTGATGCACCCCAAGTACGTGCTCGACCGTTAAGCACGCGCAGTGGATCTGTTCAAGCTCTTCGTCAGGCAACTTGCGATCGAGCAGCGTCTGTACCGCTTCACTGACCATTTTGAACGCGCTATAGAGGATAAATAGCCCAATGCCAACCGCAAACACCGCATCCGCTTGACCAACGCCAAAGTAACTCAGGCCAAGGGCCAACATGATCGCGGCATTCATCAGCAGATCGCTTTGATAATGGAGGGAATCGGCGGCAATCGCTTGGCTACCCGTGGTCTTGACCACGTATTTTTGGAAGGTCACTAAGCCCAGCGTGACCACCATGGCAAATAAGCTGACATAGACGCCGTATTCGGGGGAGTTCAACAAGTGAGGGCGGAAAAAGCGATCAACGCCATTTAAGATGAGGAAAACCGCCGAACCGGAAATAAACATCGCCTGCGCCAAAGCGGCCAAAGATTCCGCTTTGCCATGGCCAAAGGTGTGCTCTTCGTCGGCGGGTTGCAACGCGTAGCGCACCACCACCAAATTCACCACAGAAGCGGCGATATCCAACATCGAATCAATCAGAGAAGCGAGTAAACTAACCGACCCCGTTACCCACCAAGCGGCAACTTTAACGATAAGAAGAAGAGTGGCGACCGCTGTTGCCGTCCAAGCGGCCATGGTCACTAGTCGTGCATATTGCTGTTTCATAATCATTTAAAACTCAACCAACAGACGGCCAGTATAACTCGCTCATCATTGAATGAATATGAAACAATTAGGGCGACATTGCTGTCGCCCTAACAGATTAATCGTCTGCTTTATCGGCAAAGCGTTTGTGCATTTTCGCACCGCACTCCTGCATACGCTCATTTTGTAACTCCACAAATTTCGCTTTTTGCTCTGGAGTGAGAACGCTCAACATCTGGTGCTGCTTCTCTAACATTTGCACCCGGCGCTCTGCCTGTTTCGCCGCCATCTCTTTTGCCAGCTCGTTGGCCGCATTGGCGTCAAATGTGTCGGCCAACACTAACGCTTGCACTTTAGCATGCTGCGCTTGACGCTCCGCCTGATTGTCAGCGAATTTGCCTTTAAACTGCGCTTTCATCTCTTTGCGACCCGCTTGACGCATCGAGTCTAATTGCTCTTTTTGAGCATCGGTCAGATTCAACTCACGGAAGATACCGCGATCCATACCCATGCCACACTCGTCGTCAGGACCGCCTTTGTGATGACCTTTACCACCACCGAAAGCAAACGCACTCGCGGTTGCCAAAGTTAAAGGAAGAATCGCCGCAGCCAGTACCAGTTTTTTTACCGTTTTCATAATCTATTCCTTACTCATTCAGTTGTTTCTGAGCTGCTCTCACAGCGCTTGAGTTTAGAATACAAAACCCTGAGTAAAGCGGCGTATAGAGAGCGTAAAGTATCGTAAAGAGCGACATTGCTCCTCATACCTGACAGCCATTTCACAGTACTATTAAGGCAGAACGACGATATTTAAAGGTAATCCTATGGCCAATATTCTGCTGATTGACGACGACACCGAGCTAACTGGTTTGCTGACCGAAGTGCTTTCGTATGAAGGGTTTAATGTCACCGAAGCGAATGACGGTGAAAGTGGCCTTGCGGCACTGACAGCGGAGATCGATCTGATTCTGTTGGATGTGATGATGCCCAAACTCAACGGTATCGACACCTTAAAACGCCTGCGTACACACTGGGAAACCCCGGTCTTGATGCTGACCGCTAAAGGGGAAGAGATTGACCGAGTGCTCGGCCTTGAGCTGGGTGCCGACGACTATTTGCCTAAACCGTTCAGCGACCGGGAACTGCTGGCACGCATCAAAGCGATTTTACGCCGCACCAGCAACCCCAAAGGCGCGAAAAACGGTGGCGACTGCATTGAGTATCAAGATCTCAAACTCTACCCGGGCAGACAAGAAGCCTATTGCCAAGAGAGCCTACTTGATCTCACCTCAACAGAATTTGCCCTGCTCAGCCATTTTGTGCAAAACCCGGGGGAAACGCTGACCAAAGAGACGCTCAGTTTGGATGTCCTTGGCAAACGCCTCGCCGCGTTTGATCGCGCCATTGATATGCACGTGTCTAATCTACGCAAAAAGCTTCCCGAGCGAGTCGATGGCAAGTCACGCATCAAAACCTTGCGGGGCCGTGGCTATTTGATGGTTGAGGAATAAAGCATGCGCTTACCCAAGATCACCAGCCTGTATGGGCGCATTTTTGCCATATTCTGGTTCACCATGTTCTTGGTGTTGATGGCGGTGCTGGCGCTGCCACACCTTGATCCGCGCAAAGCCCATGCGATCCCGCCCGATCATTACGATCGCCTACTGGAAGCGAAGCAAGAGATCGAACGTGAATTTGCCAATGAACGCGATCTGGGTAAAATTCTCTTTCGTCTCGAACGTCCGGGCGAGCGCCACGGACGCGACAACCGACCACGTTTTTTCCTCAGTGACACCGACGCCAACATTCTCACCACGCTCAAACACAACGACTTTCAGATCAAAGCGTTGAAAAATTTTGTCACTAGCATGGAGCATCCCGACAAGCCACAACAAAAACTCTATGGCCGTTTTATGCTTTCAGGCCCGATCCCGATTACCTTGGCTGGCAAAGAGTACTTTTTGTACGTCGGCTTCAAGTGGAATCAGCCACCACCGTTTTTGCTGCGCATGTTTGACCAACCTTTGCAACTGCTCTTAGCGGTCATGCTGGTCAGCACACCGCTGCTACTTTGGCTGGCATGGGCACTGAGCCAACCTGCGCGCCGATTAGAAAAAGCCGCCCAGCGAGTAGCAAAAGGGGAATTTGTTACCGATCCAACGCTAGAGAAAGGCACCTCCGAGTTTCGCCAAGCGGGCGCGAGTTTTAATCAGATGGTGGAAGCGGTCAATCAGATGATTTCAGGGCAGCAGCGTTTGCTTTCGGATATCTCTCACGAGCTGCGCTCCCCGCTGACTCGCCTGCGCATGGCCAACGCGTTGGCGACCCGCAAGCAGGGGGAAAGTGCTGAGTTGCAACGCATTGATACCGAGGCGCAGCGATTAGAACAGATGATTGCCGAGCTGCTGGCGCTGTCGCGCATGCAGATGAACAGCCATCTCGACCGTGAGGATCAACCCATCAGCAGCTTATGGGAAGAGATCATACAAGATGCGCAATTTGAAGCAGAGCAGATGGGCAAAACGCTCAACTACTCACCGCTGCCATCGCGCACCATTTCGGGCAACCCCAAACTCTTGATGAGTGCGGTGGAAAACCTAATTCGCAATGCAATTTACTACGGGAAGGATTGGGTTCAAGTTGAGGTACGCGACCACGGCGATCAACTGCACATCACGGTGGATGACAATGGCGACGGTGTCCCCGACGCCGAACTCGAGGCGATTTTTCGCCCCTTTTATCGCGTTTCCACCGCTCGCGATCGCCACTCCGGCGGAACAGGGCTTGGGCTGACGATTACCGAAAGCGCCATCCGCCAGCATAGTGGTACGATCAAAGCCAGCCGCAGCCCACTCGGAGGGTTGCGCGTCAGCGTCACTCTCCCGCTAAATAAAATCGGCTGAGTCGCTGTTGGACTCGTTCTGGCGAGCGCCTTATACTTGGCTCCACCTTGACTAAACGAACTCGATGGCATGTTTGATATTGCGCTCTACGAACCGGAAATTGCCCCAAACACTGGCAACATTATTCGCCTGTGCGCCAACTGTGGCGCACATTTGCATCTGATTGAACCGTTAGGTTTTGATCTGGAAGAGAAGAAAGTGCGTCGCGCTGGCTTGGATTATCACGATCTCGCCCGCGTGACACGCCATAAAAACTACCAAGCCTTTCTCGATTTTCTTCAGGCGCGCGGTGAATATCGTCTCTTCGCCTGCACCACCAAAGGCAGCGATCATCACATTAACGCCCGCTATCAACGCGGCGATGTCCTGCTGTTTGGCCCAGAAACACGCGGTTTACCTCAAGAAGTGATTGAAAGTTTGCCGACCAGTCAGCGCATTCGTATTCCGATGATGCCCGAGGCACGAAGCTTGAACCTGTCGAACGCGGTGGCGATTATTGCCTTCGAAGCGTGGCGACAACTTGACTTTGAGGGGGCGGTTTAATACGCCATCAACATGCGATAAAAAAGCCGGGCATGCTCGGCTTTCTCTCTATCTGGCTCTATTTATTTGCGCTTCGGTTTATTTCAGCTTTGGTTTGTGCTCGTCATCGTCTTTGCGCTCAAACTCGCCTTCGAACGTTTGTCCGCTTCGCTCAGCATCATGATGACGGTGAGAAAACATCTCTTGCTCAAAAGAGTGCGACGTAAAGCTGCTTTTGACCACCACTTTACTCATCAATACGCGTGCTAGCGCCGCTCGGGGCGCAGGCAATAACACCACCATGCCCATCGCATCGGTCATAAACCCCGGGGTCAGCAGCAGCACACCCGCCACCGCTAACATCACTCCTTCAACAATATGCTGCGCGGGCAACTCGCCTTGCTGCAAGCGCTGCTGTACCGACAGCAATGTTTGTAACCCTTGGCTGCGCACCAAAGACGCGCCAACAAACGCAGTCAATAACACCAAACCAATCGTCGGCCAGAGCCCTAAAAAGCCACCGACCTGAATAAACAGGCCGATTTCGATGATCGGCACACAGATAAAAAGCAATAAAAGTACAGGAAACACAGGACCTCCTCAGTTCGTCCCAGTGTAATGGCAAAGCCGCTGACAACTCAAATTGAAGCTGTAAAAAAGCGTGATTGACCAAACCCGCGCGCTGTTCACAACCCATTTATATTTTGCAAAATATTCAGTAAATAAAAGCAAAAATAGTGATCCACTTACTATTTTTATACGCTGGGAACAGTATCATGTGCTACATAAGTCAGGACGGATTTTACAGCCAAAAATTCTGATGAATGGATTCTGCTTGCAGATATGGCTAACTAATATTTTAAATTATCAGAATTATCATCTAAGGATCCTGTTATGGCTACCCTAACTGAAGCGCATCCAGCGTCTACCCAAGCCACTCGCATTGAAGAAGATCTATTAGGTCAACGTCATGTTCCTGCGGATGCGTACTACGGCATCCACACTTTACGCGCTATCGAAAACTTCAACATCTCCAATGTCACGATTTCGGACGTACCTGAGTTTGTACGTGGCATGGTGATGACCAAAAAAGCCGCGGCACTGGCTAACCGCGAGTTAGGTGCGATTCCAAAGAATGTGGCGGATTACATTATCCAAGCGTGTGACCTGATGCTGGAAACAGGCAAATGCATGGATCAATTCCCGTCAGACGTCTTCCAAGGCGGCGCTGGCACATCGGTGAACATGAACACCAACGAAGTGATCGCCAACATTGCGCTTGAGTTGATGGGTAAAGAGAAAGGCAGCTACGATGTGATCAACCCGAACGATCACGTCAACAAGAGCCAATCCACCAACTGTGCCTACCCAACCGGTTTCCGTATTGCCGTTTACAACAGCATCCATAAATTGATGGAAGCGATTGAATACCTCAAAGGCGCGTTCGAACTGAAATCACAAGAGTTCAGCGGCATTTTGAAAATGGGCCGCACTCAGTTGCAAGATGCGGTGCCGATGACCGTTGGTCAAGAGTTCCACGCTTGGGCGGTGACGCTGAATGAAGAGATCCGCGCGCTGGAATACACCTCGAAACTGCTACTGGAAGTGAACCTAGGTGCAACTGCCATCGGTACTGGCCTAAACACCCCTCCGGGCTACCAAGCGCTTGCGGTGAAACACCTTGCAGCGGTAACTGGCCTTGACGTGGTACCGGCCGAAGATCTGATTGAAGCAACCTCAGACTGTGGTGCTTACGTGATGGCGCACGGCGCACTAAAACGCCTAGCGGTCAAACTGTCTAAAGTGTGTAACGACCTACGTCTGCTCTCTTCTGGCCCTCGCGCGGGTTTGAACGAACTTAACTTGCCAGAAATGCAAGCAGGCTCTTCCATCATGCCAGCCAAAGTAAACCCAGTGATTCCTGAAGTGGTCAACCAAGTTTGCTTCAAAGTGCTGGGCAACGACAACACGATCTCTTTCGCAGCCGAAGGCGGCCAGCTACAGCTCAACGTCATGGAGCCTGTGATTGGTCAGGCGATGTTCGAATCGATTTCACTGCTGCAAAATGCCTGTGTCAACCTACGTGACAAGTGTATCGATGGCATTACCGTCAACAAAGAGATCTGTGAGAACTACGTATACAACTCTATCGGTATCGTCACTTACCTCAACCCATACATCGGCCACCATGAAGGTGACATCGTGGGTAAGATTTGTGCGGAAACGGGTAAGAGCGTGCGTGAGGTGGTCCTTGAACGCGGCTTGCTCACATCAGAAGAGTTGGATGACATTTTGTCGGTGCAAAACTTTATGCACCCAACCTATAAAGCGAAACGCTACGAATAAGTAAAAAAAGGCTCTGATTCAGAGCCTTTTTACTTTCTACCGGCAGTAAAAAAGAGAAAGCTTGCGCTGGGTCATGGCAAGAAAAACAACCAGCATACCGCCGGATAGAGCCAGTTTATTTTCTATTCATTTCTAGGAGTCTAAGATGTTCTTAATTGAGTTCCTTATCGTATTAGGATGTATCCTAATTGGTGCAAGGATTGGCGGTATCGGCTTAGGTGTAATGGGCGGTATTGGCCTTGCCATTCTCAGCTTTGGTTTTGGTATGCAGCCAACCAGCCCACCTATTGATGTCATGCTGATGATCATGGCGGTTGTGGCAGCAGCTGCTTCAATGCAAGCCACAGGTGGTTTGGATTACCTGATTAAAATCGCTACCCACATTTTGCACCGCAACCCTCGTCACATTACCTTTATCGCACCTGTAGTGACGTACTTTTTCACTATGATGGCGGGTACCGGCCACGTAGCCTATTCTGTACTGCCTGTAATTGCTGAAGTGAGCCGTCGTAGCGGCATCCGCCCAGAGCGCCCACTGAGCATGGCGGTGATTGCCTCCCAGTTTGCCATTGTCGCCAGCCCGATTGCTGCCGCTGTGGTCGCCTTGGTTGCCTTCTTAGAGCCGCAAGGGATCACTCTCACCGACGTGCTGATGATCACCATTCCAAGTACCATTCTCGGTTTGGCGTGCGCTTGTCTGTTCGTCAATAAGATTGGCGTAGAGCTTAAAGACGATCCTGAATATCAGCGCCGTCTGCAAGACCCAGAGTTTCGCGCTGAAATGGAACAAGAAGTGTCGGTAGCGGACATTGAAATCACGCCGCAAGCGAAAAAATCGGTCGCGCTATTCTTATTTGGCGCCATCATAGTGGTGGTGATGGGTGCCCTGCCAAGCTTGCGTCCGCAATTTAACGGCTCGCCAATGGGCATGGCGCATACGATTGAAATCGTCATGCTCTCTATTGCCGCTCTGATCATTTTGCTATGTAAACCCAATGGCAATGCCATCAGCCAAAGTTCCGTATTCCATGCGGGTATGCGTGCCATCGTCGCCATTTTTGGTATCGCTTGGCTGGGTGACACCTTCATTGGCGGTCACGGCGCTATGGTTAAAGAGGCGGTGTCAGGGCTAGTTGAAGTCGCGCCTTGGACGTTTGCTTTCGCCCTGTTTGCTCTGTCGGTAATGGTGAACAGCCAAGGCGCAACCACCGCCGTGTTAGTTCCTGTCGCGATCACACTCGGTTTGCCACCAGCGGTGATCATTGCGGTATTCGTTGCTGTAAACGGTTACTTCTTTATTCCTAACTACGGCCCAATCATTGCTTCAATCGACTTTGACCGCACAGGCACAACGCGCATCGGCAAGTACATTTTCAACCACAGCTTTATGATCCCTGGCTTACTTAGCATGGTATTCAGCATTGGCTTTGGTCTGCTACTGACCAACATCTTGATGTAATTTGCTAGATACAGAATTTAGGGGAACCTCGGTTCCCCTTTTTCTTCGCCCGACATCACAAAGCCAATGCACGTGAAACTTTCTGCGCGGTTTCAGGGTCTGAGTGAGTTACACTAGGGTCTGTTGACCTTTTGAGATGATTTTTGCAGCAGTTTGTGGATTCTTTGTGCAAGGCAGAGGCTTTGAATTGTAGGAGCCTACATGATAAGCCGATAACGCAGCAAAAAGGAGCCACAAACGCTGCCCGAAGGGTTCGAGCTAGGCGCCCCCGCAAAAAGCGTTTTACTCTTTGTTGAGAGGTGTTTTGCTTAGAATGACTAGGCTACAAACCTCTCGCCGCGATTAAAACGCTTTTATCTCGAACAAAATTTAACCGCAAAAGGTCAACAGACCCTAGCCACAACTTAAGTTTCGATCCCAAATATTATGCGCGCATTGTTTACTCTCTTATTGCTGGGTGCCATGACGTTTTCCGCACCCTCGCTTGCTCTGTTTGGCAATAGCCAGAATTCGGGCTTTTCCTCGGGAAGCAGTGAATTTGTCACTGTCGACCAGGCTTTTCCATTTAATTCGTTCCAGCAAGGCAATCGCATCACCCTAGACTGGCAAGTGAAAGACGGCTACTACCTCTACCAGCAGCGTCTCTCTTTTAGCGCCGAAAATGTCTCCCTCGGTGAGATTGAGATGGAAAACGGCCAGCCGTATCGCGATGAATTTTTTGGCGACGTCAACATCTACACGACGCCGCTGTTCGTCAGCATTCCCCTGCAAGACTGGCAAAGCGGAGCAAAACTGATTGTGCAGTATCAAGGCTGCGCCAAAGCTGGCTTTTGCTACCCACCGGAAACGCGGGTGGTTGAGCTTGAGTCGTTTACTAATGGCCAAGCGCCAGCCGTGAAATCGTCTGCCCAACCTGCGGCCAGCAGCAAGACAGACGCATCAACACTTTCGCCCGCTGCGCCTTTAACCCAGCAAGATAAATTGGCTTCTGGCTTAGCTGATAACTGGTGGACACCACTGCTGTTTTTGGCGCTGGGCGTCGGTTTGGCCTTTACTCCTTGCGTTCTGCCGATGTACCCGATCCTCACCAGTATCGTGCTCGGCGGCGGTCAGCTCAGCCAGCGACGCGCATTCGGCTTGGCACTGATCTATGTGCAAGGGATGGCGCTGACATACACGCTGCTTGGTTTGGTGGTCGCTTCCGCTGGCCTGCAATTTCAGGCGGCGATGCAACACCCATACGTGCTAATTGGCTTGAGTGTACTCTTTGTTGCCCTCGCTCTGTCGATGTTTGGCCTCTACACCTTGCAACTACCAAGTCGCGCGCAAACTTGGCTGAGTAACCTTAGCAATCAGCAGCAAGGTGGTAGCAGCTTAGGCGTGTTTGCGATGGGGGCGATTTCTGGCTTGGTTTGCTCTCCTTGTACCACCGCGCCGCTCTCCGGTGCGCTGCTTTACGTGGCACAAAGCGGCGACTTGCTCACGGGCGGGGTGGCGTTGTATGCACTCGCCATGGGCATGGGCATTCCGCTGATCCTAGTGGCGGTGTTTGGCAACAAACTCTTGCCGAAAGCAGGCGGCTGGATGGAGCGCGTCAAAATCCTGTTTGGCTTTGTACTACTCGCCGCGCCTATTTTCCTGCTGGAACGCATTCTTCCCGAACTGTGGTCGACCGCCTTATGGTCAGTGTTAGGCATCGCCGCATTTGGCTGGCTTTACCATGTCAAAAATAGCTTAGAGTTTGGTGGCTGGAAGCAAAGTGCGCTGGGTATCATCGCCGTGCTCGGTCTACTCGCCTCGGCGCAGCCTGCGTTGCACTATTGGTATGCGCCGCAAAGCGCATCGACGTCCGTAAACGAGGTGCGCTTCACGCGCATCAGCTCCGTGGACGACTTACAGCAGCAACTGCAATTCGCCAAACAAGCCGGTAAACCTGTGATGCTCGATTTTTATGCCGACTGGTGTGTGGCGTGTAAAGAGTTTGAGAAATACACTTTTCACGATGTTCAGGTCGCGGCGAAGTTGCAGCAATTTGTCTTGCTACAAGCTGATGTGACGCGCAATCAAGCGCAAGACATTGAGCTGCTACAACATCTGCAAGTGCTCGGTTTGCCAACCATCGAGTTTTGGGATGCACAAGGAAACCCCGTTTCAAACGCGCGGCTAACTGGCTTTATGCCAGCCGAACCCTTCTTAGCGCATCTGGACGCGCTTACTCCATAACACTTTCAAACGCCAGCGAGATACCTCTCTGGCGTTTTCCTTTGCCGATTTCTCATTTCCTTTCTCGTGTATATGCAAGAAATCTAATAAAAGTCGATTTACATCAGACTTTTAGCGGATAAATATTGTCCAGCAAGGCAAAGCTGACAATAATTCTATTAACGAATTAGTAAAAAGCGCTTAACGTCATGGACTCGACCTACACCATTATCATTGCCGACGATCACCCTCTTTTTCGCAACGCCCTGTTTCAGTCGGTGCACATGGCGGTCAGCGGCGCCAATTTACTTGAAGCCGATTCTCTAGAAGCACTGCTCAATCTACTGGCACGTGAAGAAGAGCCAGATCTGTTGCTGCTGGATCTCAAAATGCCGGGCGCCAATGGCATGTCGGGGTTGATCCAACTGCGCGCGGAATACCCGGATTTACCGATTGTGGTGGTCTCTGCTAGCGAGGAACCGTCCGTGGTAACCCAAGTGAAAAGCCACGGCGCTTTCGGTTTTATTCCCAAATCGAGCGATATGCGAACCCTTATCGCCGCACTCAACCAAGTGCTCAATGGCGACCCCTATTTCCCGGAAGGTTTGATCATCAATAACGCCGCGTGTAATGATTTGGCGGAGAAAATCGCCGCGTTGACGCCCCAGCAATATAAAGTACTGGGCATGCTCTCTGATGGCTTACTCAACAAACAGATCGCTTACGAGCTCAACGTTTCTGAAGCGACCATCAAAGCGCACATGACGGCAATTTTCCGCAAACTGGACGTGAAAAACCGCACTCAAGCGGTCATTCTGCTTAAAGAGATGAGCGAGTAACTTACTCGCTCGTTGGCGCTTGACTATCGTCGGTAGGTAGACACAAACCGACTTTCGTCACCTGCCAATCCACCACATCCGCGACCACCCAGCGCAATCCTTGCCATTCAAAATGGTCACCCAATACTGGGGTTGCGCCCAAGTGTTCCGTCACTAGCTCCTTAAGAGTCGTGTCACCACTGACATCGCCGAGATCTAAGCCATAGGCCATCGCCATGTCAGACAGTTTCGCTTCGACATCCAAGAAAAAATCACCGAAGAAGCGGGCAAACGAGGCTTTCTCTGGCGCTTCACTAAACAGTTGGCTGAAACAGTTGGCTGAGCGCTTCGAGATCTTTTTCTTGCCCAAGCACACACAAGGTATCGCCCTCTTCGAGTTTGGTGCTGCCCGATGGGTGCAGTAACTGCTGCTGGCGAAACACTGCTGCAATACGTGTCCCTTCAGGCAAAAACAAGTTGCGTAGAGGCTCGCCGATGCACCATTTGTCTTGTTTCAGTTTATAGATAAGCAGCTCCCACTCGCTGGTAGGGAAAATTTCGACGCCTGTGCGCGAAATCGGCTCGGGCTTGGAAGGCAGTTCCACTTTGGCCAGCGCCATGCTTTTGGTTAACGTACCGCCCTGCACAATCAGCGAAACCATAACGACGAAAAACGCCAGATTGAAATAGAGCTGTGCGTCCGGCAGACCCGCCATCATCGGGAAAACCGCCAAGATGATCGGCACCGCGCCTCGCAACCCGACCCAAGAGATGAACCATTTCTGGCGTGCGGTAAAGCTCTTAAACGGCAACAGCCCAATCCACACCGAGATTGGCCGCGCGAAGAGAATCATACCAAACGCCAGTGCCAAACCGGGCACCGCGATGTCCAACAAGTTGGACGGCTTCACCAACAGCCCCAACACTAAGAACATGCCGATTTGCGCCAACCAAGTCATGCCATCCAACACGTTGAGAATCGAGTGGCGGCTGCGCGTTGGGCGGTTACCAATCAGCAATCCCACTAAATAAATCGACAAAATACCACTGCCGCCGAGAGCATTCGACAGGGCGAAAATAATCAAACCGCCACTGATGGTCAGAATTGAATAAAGCCCTTCCGGTAGCTGACTGCGATTGATTATTTTCAACAAAAGCCAGCCGCCAGAAAGCCCGAGCAGAGCGCCAATACCAAACTGCTTAACAAAACTGAGCGCTAAAAATCCAGCGCTGAGGCCGCTCTCGCTACTGCCGAGCACCGCAATCATGGTCACGGTGAGAAACACCGCCATTGGATCGTTGGTACCGGATTCAATCTCCAAGGTTGAACCAACCCGCTCATTCAAGCTGCGCCCTTTCAATAGCGAAAACACCGCTGCGGCATCGGTCGAACCGACGATCGCACCAACCAAAATGCCTTGCAGTAAATCGAGGTCAAACAGCCACGTTGCCATCAATCCGGTCAATAATGTCGTGATGGCAACCCCAACCGTGGCGAGCGAAACCGAAGGCCAAAAGGCAACCCGAAAACTGGCCACGCGAGTACGCATTCCCCCGTCGAGCAAGATGATAGCCAGCGCTAAATTACTCACCAGATAGGCGATCGGGTAGTTATCAAATAAAATGCCACCAACGCCGTCTTCCCCTGCCAGCATACCGACAGCGAGAAAAACGAGCAGAATTGGAATCCCCAATTTTGAGGACACCGGGCTGAGGAGCACACTGAGCGCAATAAGCAGTGCACCAATCAGAAAAAAGCCGTTGATTGTGTTTGCGTCCACTTTCTCCCTCCCTTTAGTTAAATTGTTGTTATTTGCAGCGAAAGCCAACGTGTTTAGCCTAACTATTTTGCACGAAAACGTGACTCTTTATCGAAAAGTTTATGTAAACAATTGAGTTTTTTCTGTCTAATTTAGCGTCACTATGTTGCCGATGTGCGTATACGACATGAAAATGCGCCAGCAAAGCCCTGAGGAATCCCCTAATGATTTTGATAAAAATCATTAAGTTAAGGTAGATACACATCTTGTCATATGATCAAATGGTTTCAATCAGACAACAAGATGTGCGAACTCGATATTTTACACGACTCTCTTTACCAATTCTGCCCTGAATTACACTTAAAACGACTCAACAGCTTAACGTTGGCTTGCCACGCATTACTTGACTGTAAAACCCTCACTCTTACCGAACTTGGCCGCAACCTGCCAACCAAAGCGAGAACAAAACATAACATCAAACGCATCGACCGATTGTTAGGTAATCGTCACCTCCACAAAGAGCGACTCGCTGTATACCGTTGGCATGCTAGCTTTATCTGTTCGGGCAATACGATGCCTATTGTACTTGTTGACTGGTCTGATATTCGTGAGCAAAAACGGCTTATGGTATTGCGAGCTTCAGTCGCACTACACGGTCGTTCTGTTACTCTTTATGAGAAAGCGTTCCCGCTTTCAGAGCAGTGTTCAAAGAAAGCTCATGACCAATTTCTAGCCGACCTTGCAAGCATTCTACCGAGTAACACCACACCGCTCATTGTCAGTGATGCTGGCTTTAAAGTGCCATGGTATAAATCCGTTGAGAAGCTGGGTTGGTACTGGTTAAGTCGAGTAAGAGGAAAAGTACAATATGCAGACCTAGGAGCGGAAAACTTGAAACCTATCAGCAGCTTACACGACATGTCATCAAGTCACTCAAAGACTTTAGGCGATAAGAGGCTGACTAAAAGCAATCCAATCTCATGCCAAATTCTATTGTATAAATCTCGCCCTAAAGGCCGAAAAAATCAGCGCTCGACACGGACTCATTGTCATCACCCGTCACCTAAAATCTACTCTGCGTCGGCAAAGGAGCCATGGGTTCTAGCCACTAACTTACCTGTTGAAATTCGAACACCCAAACAACTTGTTAATATCTATTCGAAGCGAATGCAGATTGAAGAGACCTTCCGAGATTTGAAAAGCCCTGCCTACGGACTAGGCCTACGCCATAGCCGAACGAGCAGCTCAGAGCGTTTTGATATCATGCTGCTAATCGCCCTGATGCTTCAACTAACATGTTGGCTTGCGGGCGTTCATGCTCAGAAACAAGGTTGGGACAAGCACTTCCAAGCTAACACCGTCAGAAATCGAAACGTACTCTCAACAGTGCGCTTAGGCATGGAAGTTTTGCGGCATTCTGGCTACACAATAACAAGGGAAGACTTACTCGTAGCTGCAACCCTGCTTGCTCAAAATCTATTCAAACATGGTTACGCTTTGGAGAAATTATGAGGGGATCCCTCAGCGCAAAGCCTGCGAGGCAAAACTAATCTAGGTCGATTTCTTAGACCTTTGGCTAAATTAACATCATGTTAACATCACATTTTCCTGCCGTATCCTGCGTCAATCGACCTTTTGAGCTGATTTATCCCACCATTTGACCCGACTAAAGTTGCACAGATCTGTTGATTTTTCGCTGCTATCTTAGGAAGTGTAACATTACGTTAACACATCTATTCAGACGAGAAACACAAGGAGAAGGCCATGGCGTTCGAATCAACAGAACATGCTCAAGCCTACTGGAAGGAAAACTTGGGGATCATGGGATCACTGCTAGCAGTGTGGTTTTTGGTGTCTTATGGCGCTGGAATTTTATTTGTCGAACCGCTAAATGCGATTCAATTTGGTGGTTTCAAATTAGGATTTTGGTTCGCGCAGCAAGGGTCGATCTACACCTTTGTAGCGCTGATCTTTGTTTATGTGGCACGGATGAACGCCCTAGACAAAAAGTACAACGTACAGGAAGACTAAGAGGTTTAGAAAATGGATATTCAAACTTGGACGTTTATTCTGGTTGGTCTCACCTTCGCCCTGTATATCGGTATCGCTATCTGGGCACGTGCGGGATCAACCAGTGAGTTCTACGTTGCTGGCGGTGGTGTTCACCCTGTTGCCAACGGCATGGCAACCGCCGCGGACTGGATGTCAGCCGCGTCGTTTATCTCAATGGCAGGGATTATCTCCTTCATCGGCTACGATGGCACGGTTTACCTAATGGGTTGGACCGGTGGCTATGTGCTACTTGCGCTGTGTCTTGCTCCTTATTTGCGTAAGTTTGGTAAATTTACCGTGCCCGATTTTATCGGTGACCGTTACTACTCAAGAACGGCGCGTATGGTCGCGGTATTTTGTGCCATCTTCGTCTCCTTTACTTACGTAGCAGGTCAGATGCGTGGCGTGGGCGTGGTATTTGCGCGCTTCCTCGAAGTTGACATCAATATGGGTATCATCATCGGTATGGCAATCGTCTTCTTCTACGCGGTAATGGGCGGGATGAAAGGCATTACTTATACTCAGGTAGCTCAATACTGCGTACTGATCTTCGCCTTTATGGTCCCTGCGATTTTCACCTCGCTTATGATGACAGGTAACCCTGTCCCTCAGCTTGGCTTTGGTTCTACCATGGCGGGCAGCGATGAGTACCTACTCACCAAACTGGACGGCTTGACTCAGGAACTGGGCTTTACCGCCTATACCGACGGCTCGAAGAGTATGGTTGACGTCTTCTTCATCTGTGCGGCCCTCATGGTCGGTACAGCGGGACTTCCACACGTTATTATTCGCTTCTTTACGGTTCCGAAAGTATCTGATGCACGTATCTCTGCCGGTTGGGCTCTGGTCTTCATCGCGTTCTTGTACACCACGGCACCTGCGGTAGCCGCGTTTGCTCGCGTGAACATGATTGACACCATCAACGGTCCAGACATGCAAGGCGTGGCAGCAGCCGATGCACCAAGCTGGTTTAAAAACTGGGAAAGTACTGGCCTAGTCAAATGGGAAGATAAGAACGGCGACGGCAAGATGTTCTATGCGGGCGATGCTCGTAACGAAATGACCATCAACAATGACATCATCGTACTGGCTTCGCCTGAGCTAGCGAAACTGCCAAACTGGGTGGTCGCTCTGTTGGCCGCAGGTGGCTTGGCGGCGGCACTCTCGACCGCAGCAGGTCTACTACTGGTTATCTCAACCTCGATCTCACACGATTTACTGAAGAAAGGCTTTAAGCCGGATATGACCGACAAGCAGGAGCTGAGGGCCGCCCGGATAGGCGCAGCACTGGCGATTATCGGTGCAGGCTATCTGGGTATTAACCCTCCCGGCTTTGTAGCGCAAGTGGTGGCATTCGCCTTCGGCTTGGCAGCCGCTTCGTTCTTCCCGGCGATTATTCTTGGTATCTTCTATAAGAAGATGAATAAAGAAGGCGCGATTGCCGGTATGTTGTCAGGTATTGCGTTTACCGCGGCTTACATCATCTACTTTAAGTTCATCAATCCAGCAGCCAGCACTCCAGACAACTGGTGGTTTGGTATCAGCCCTGAAGGGATTGGTACGCTGGGTATGTGCTTGAACTTTGTTGTCTCTATCGTAGTGAACAAGTTCACCGCCGAAGTACCCAAAGATGTACAAGATATGGTCGAGTCTATCCGTTATCCAAAAGGAGCTGGTGCTGCGCACGACCACTAATAAGACTCACGAGCTTTATTGTAGGGATTGAGCTCCGTGGAAAAGCAAAGCCGATGCAACTGCATCGGCTTTTTGTTTTAAATTAACAATTTTCTTAATTTCACAACAAATTAGAGATTTATTCCAGAATGAAAAATCTTTCTCATATTAAAAATAAATATCCAATATATTAGGCATCATTTGCACACGGAATGAAAATGAACATCACCAAGTTGATAGTAACATTATTCTTAGTTCTTTTTTCATCAGTAAGCCAAGGTACTATGTTAAACATCTTTGATTTATTTAAAAAAAATGAGTATGTCTTAAGTCCAGAGATCTCTGGACACCTGACTCAAGACGGACAAGCATTGGCAAATAGAGAAGTTTATCTTGAAGGCGGGTTCTTAGAACATCGATATAACCATAAGACACAAACCGATCTGAATGGATATTTCCATTTTGAGCCTATGATTCATGCTCAGTGGCTGAAGAAATCTCCATTAAATCAGGCTTACTCTTACTTTGGCATTTACTCAATTGTAGAAGAAGAAAAAATATACATCTGGCGCTCTCAGCTTAGCTACGATAAGCCTTATGACTTCATTATTAATAATCTAAGTGATTTTAAATGCAACCTAAACTCACCAGTGTATGAATACTATTTTAAAAATCCTGTAGTACCTAATGGCGTTGATTTGATGCTAATAAGCAGATGTAAAATTAAGGGATATAGGCACAGAGAAAAATTACACATTGAAAATAAAAACAATGAAGCAATCATCTAAGTTAATAAACAGAATAACCTTATTACTATCTTTAACTTTTCCATATCAGGCCTACGCTATGGACATATTAAACAAAAAAGTATACAACTTAACTCCAAAAATTCAAGGGAACATTTCAGAAAATAATATTCCTATTGAAAACTTGGAGGTAACCTTAGAGATTAGTGCTCTTAATAAAACAAATGAGTTTAAAGTCATCACAAACAAAAACGGAAATTTCTATTTTAATCCAATAAGTATCTCAACCATAAAAAAAACAAGTATGTTTGATCAAAAAATGGTAAGCACTTCTTTAACCATTGAAGATAGTGGTCGATATATATACTTGTGGCGCTCTTATTTACCCGGCTATGAAATACTCCCTTTCATGTCAGAAAATCTATCCAATCTTACGTGTAGTATTAACGCTAAGGAAAAGTATTTCATTTTTGATTCTATGATAAAAAACCATGATGGATATGAAATACATACCATTTGTGAACTACACGGTGCTTTGGAATCTGGGTATATAGAGGATTAGACATGAACTCACTATCAGACAAGTTGCTTCACTGTTTGACTTTTGGTTGAAATCGCAGTTCTCACTGGAGATTTACTTGTTGATATATTTATTCTCTAGACGTTGCTTAAACGGTTATGCCAACAAACAGATCTATAGATCTTTTCTCTGCGTTCACCCAAACACCCAACAACATTGATATCAGTACTAAGGGCTGTCTTATCTTGGTATACCAGCAGAATATGGTATACCCTACATTGGATTCTGCCGCAATGGATGATAACAAATCAAGTTCTTCACTTTCATATTGTGCTTTCATGTTGCTTTTGCTTTTAAATTAACAATTTTGTTAATTTCACAACAAATTAGAGATTTATTCCAGAATGAAAAATCTTTCTCATATTAAAAATTAATATCCAATATATTAGGCATCATTTGCACACGGAATGAAAATGAACATCACTAGGCTGATAGTAACATTATTCTTAGTTCTTTTTTCATCAGTAAGCCAAGGTACTATGTTAAACATCTTTGATTTATTTAAAAAAAATGAGTATGTCTTAAGTCCAGAGATCTCTGGACACCTGACTCAAGACGGACAAGCATTGGCAAATAGAGAAGTTTATCTTGAAGGCGGGTTCTTAGAACATCGATATAACCATAAGACACAAACCGATCTGAATGGATATTTCCATTTTGAGCCTATGATTCATGCTCAGTGGCTGAAGAAATCTCCATTAAATCAGGCTTACTCTTATTTTGGTATTTACTTACTAACAGAGGAAGGGAAAACATATCTTTGGCATTCAATACTTGATTATGATCAGCCCTTTGATCTCATTGTGGACAACCTTAGAAGTTTGAAATGTGAAATAAATTCTACTGAGTATCAGTACTATTTTAACAATCCTGTCGTTCCTCATGGCGTCGATTTGATGCTGATAAGTAGATGTGAGATCAAAGGATATAAACGTAGAGAAATAAATCAAGAGGATTAAAATGGCCACTCTAACACCAAAATTGGCTTCGCAAATAGCGAACATTCCTTACGAAATATATCATGGTGAAAACCTAAAAATATTATCTGGAGAATTTAAAAAACACTTTTCTTTCTCAGAAGATAGCACGTTTAAAGGACAAACAGGTGGAATATCTTTATTGGAAAACGTACCTTTAATTAGAAAGGTCATTCCTGGAGCAATGCGCACTTCAAAAGCTTTTGCGGTGATTGGTATTGGCAAGGGAATATACCAAGATGAAATCGTAGTCTCCATTCGTGGTACACAAAATGCCAATGATTGGGTTACCAACGCGAATATTGGTTGCAAGGGCTCACCAAATGGTTCAATAGCACATGCAGGATTTATTAACTCATTTAATAGTATCAAGAGTCAAATAAAACAACATTTATCTAAAACCAATCGCACACCAAAAAAAATTCACTGTGTCGGGCACAGTTTGGGGGGAGCATTAGCATCGCTTTGTGCCGACTGGCTAAAAAGCGAGTACTCTTGTCGAGTCAATCTCTATACTTTTGGCGCACCACGTGTTGGCTTGGAACAATACGCCATTAAATCAGGCAACAGAGCTGATAAAATATTCCGCTGTACTCATGGAGGAGATCCTGTCCCTATGATTCCACTTTGGCCTTTTGTCCACGCGCCCTATCAAGGCCAGGAGTATCGTTTAGACAGTTCAACCCGAGTCTGTATAAGCGCTCATTCAATGTCTGCATTCTCAAACCCTGGATATTTAAATACGGCAAGTTCTGAAGACTGGACAGCATTAAAGATTAGCGCTAACCAATATTTGCATACGCCTGTCAGATTGAAATTTGAGCACAGAAATCAAGCTTCATTTTCAGAATACTGGGCAAATAAAATAAGCTCAGCCCTGATCACTCTTTTGAAAGATGCTGGCCTTCTCGCTTCCATTGCAGCACAGGCATCCATCTCTGTCGGACTCACATTTTATGACTTACTCTCCAGACATCTTGAGAAAGTCGCCAAAGCGTCGAAAGTACGGGAAGTGCAAGTTCGCGGTTTGCTCGGTCATATGTTGGTTTTTGCCGGAAAACCAGTCACTGCCATTGAAGATATGACAGCCAGTTTTATTCGAAAAGTATTTAGTGTTGTCATTGGTAAGCTCTATCGCGTCGCAAAACAGGCGATTCAGGCTGCCAGCTAAAAATACCTATGCCATCGAAAAAAGACCTCTTGCGAGGTCTTTTTCTAAGCATTCACCCGATTCAATACTGCTCTTAACTTCAGCGGTTTAACGGGTTTGGCAATAAAGCCAAACCCGTTGGCTTTTATCGCTTGCATCATCTCTTCGGTGCGATCAGCACTGATAATGACGCCTTCAAATCGGTTGCCTAAACGCAGTTTGCACTGCTGCAACACTTCGAGACCGGTTCGCCCGTCGTCTAAACGATAATCGGAGAAGATCACCTGAGGGATCCAGCCATTTTCCAATGTTTTCAGGCTGCCAATAATGTCCGTTGCGGTTTTCACTTCACAGCCCCAACGTACCAGCAAGTTTTCCATGCCGACCAAAATCTCTTCTTCATTGTCGACACACAGAATGCGTAGATGGCTGAGATCCGCCACCGCTGGGCTGGGCTCACTCACCGCAGGCTTTTGTATCTCGCTGGCTTTATCGAGCGTAATGGAAAAGACGCTGCCTTTGCCGTGCCAAGAACGCATCGAGATTTCATGCCCAAGCACTTGGGCAATCCCTTTAGAAATCGCCAACCCTAAACCGAGCCCTTGATCTGAACGTACCTGACTACCGCGATTGAACTCTTCAAAGATCTCCTGCTGTTTATCTTCTTCAATGCCCATGCCGTTGTCCCAAACGTCGATCCGCACACGCCCCGCGACGCGGCGCACACCAAGCAGCACTTTGCCGTTGGGGCTGTAGCGAAAGGCGTTGGTCAAAAAGTTTTGCACCACACGGCGCAGCAGTTTGGGGTCCGAGTTGACGGTCAGTGAAGAGGGAACCATGCAAAACTCAATACCTTGCTGCTTGGCTAAGGCACTGAATTCCGCATTGAGGTTGGCCAGCACATCGTCGATGGCGAAGCCGTGCATGTGAATATCCAGTTTGCCGGACTCTAGCCGCGAGATATCGAGCAAATCACCGATGAGATCTTCCGCTGCCCCCAGCGCACTTTCGATGTGCGAGGCCAGCTTGCGCGTTTCATCTTCTTTCGCCACTTCAGAGAGCGACGAGGCAAACAAGCGCGCGGCGTTGAGTGGCTGCATTAAATCATGGCTTACCGCGGCCAAAAAGCGCGACTTGGATTGCGACTCGCGCTCAGAACGTTGCGTTGCGGTCACCAGTTGCTGATTCAATCTCTCTAACTCGCGTGTGCGCAGATGAACGCGCTCTTCCAGCGTTTCATTGGCCTCTTTGAGCGCCTGTTCGGCATGGCGAAAGACGGTGATATCGGTAAAGCTCATCACAAACCCTCCGCCGGGCATCGGGTTGCCTTGCACTTCGATCACCCGCCCATCGGGGCGAATTCGCGATGAGGTATGCCGTGTACCTTGCTCAAGATGGTAGACCCGACGGCGCACGTGATCTTCCGGGTCGCCCGGACCGCACAGCCCTTGCTGCGCATTGTGACGAATTACATCGGCAATCGGCCGCCCGACTTGGATCAGCCCCGGCGGGAACTCAAACAGCTCTAAATAACGTTGGTTCCACGCCACCAGCCGCAACTGTTTATCCACAACTGCGATCCCTTGCCCAATGTGCTCGATTGCCCCTTGCAGCAGCCCACGGCTGAAGTCGTAGAGCTCTGAGGCTTCATCCACTATGGTGGCGACCTCTTCCAACTGCATGTTTCGCCCTTGCAGCGCCGAAGTGAGGACCAACTTCGCCGATGACGCGCCAAAAACACCAGCCAAAACCCGTTCGGTATGGCGAATTAAGGTCGACGGCGCTTGCTGATTGGGCAGCAGCACTTCTCGCTGCTGCGACCAATAGTAAGCAAAGGCATTCTTGACCCGAGTGCGGCCAACAAAACGCGACGCCAGCATTTCCAGCTCAGCGACCGTGACACGGCTTTGGTACAAGCTGATGTTCTCATTTTCCGGCAGCGGGATACCGATAAAAGACGCCGATTGTAAGCGCTCACTTAGGCTTGGCCGTGTCAGCATCGAAACCAGCAGATAGCAGAAAGCGTTGGCACTGACGCTGAGGATCATCCCCCAATCCGATGCTTTAACGTCCAGCCCGCTCAGCAGTTCAGGAGGGGTAATTATCCAGATCAACAAGTTGCTTTGCGCATCGCCAGCCAGCATATCGGTCTGAGTCATCAGGGTGATCAGCCACAAAGTGAAGCCGACCGCCAGCCCGACATACACCCCTTTGCGGTTGCCTTGCCGCCAGTACATACCGCCAAGCAGCGCAGGGGCAAACTGGGTGATCGCGGCAAACGAGAGAAAGCCAATAGCCGACAACGAATGAATCGCATCCAGCGCTTGATAAAAACCCCAAGCACCAATCAACAACAGAAGAATCAGCGCGCGACGAATGCGCAGCAGCAGGCCGGAAAAGTGATGATGATTGCGATTGGACAAACGCATGCGTCTGAGCAGCAGTGGCATGACTAAATCATTGGAGACCATGATCGCCAGCGCGATGGTCGACACAATCACCATACCACTGGCCGCCGAAGTTCCGCCGAGAAAGGCCAGCAGCGCAATATCGCTGGCACCAAACGCCATCGGCAAACTGATCACATAGGTATCGGCCGAACTGGCCGGCAGCAAACTTTGCCCCGCCCAAGCGATGGGCAAAACAAATATCCCCATCAGAACCAGATAGAGCGGAAACAACCAACGAGCGGTATGCAGATCTTGCGCGCGCTCGTTTTCCACCACCATGGTGTGAAACTGGCGCGGCAGACAGACGATCGCCAACATCGTCAATACAGTGTGAATAAGTAGCGTCGCAACATTCGGCGCTTGGTAGGTGCTCGTGATCGCACTGGTTAAATCGAAGCTTTCGTGGCGCATCATCAGCCAGACGATAAACACCCCGACGACTAAAAAAGCCAACAGCTTGACCATGGACTCAAACGCAATCGCCATCATCATGCCGCGATGATGCTCGGTATTGTCGATGTGGCGCGTGCCAAACAGCATGGTAAAAATCGCCAGTGCACCAACCACAAACCAAGAGACGTTGTAATCTTCGTAGCCAAACTGACTAAAGAGATCGGGGGCGATGATCTCCAGTCCCATGGTGATGCCGCGCAACTGCAGCGCGATATAAGGCAAAATACCGACCACGGCAATCAAGGTGACCACCACCGCAATGCCCTGCGATTTGCCATAACGGGCAGCGATAAAGTCGGCGATGGAGGTAATGTGCTCTCGTTTGGCGATCAGGATCAGCCGAGCAAGGATGCGCCATCCCAAGGTGAAGACCAAAATCGGCGCGATATAAATGGGTAAAAACGACCAAGGGTTGCTACTGGCTTGGCCGACGGTGCCGTAAAACGTCCACGACGTACAATAAACTGCAATAGACAAGCTGTAGACCCACGGGCGCCAACGCGCCAGCCATTTTTTCTGTCTATCGCCATACCAAGCAATCAAAAACAAAATGCCCAGATATGCCAACGACACGGGAATCACAATCCATCCTTGCATGCGTCATCCTTCCTGATAAAAAACCTCTCCGCTATGGGAGAGGTTTCATTTAACTAAGGATGAGAGCTCAACTCAATCTCTTCACACTAATTCTGTGCTTTCGGCTCGGCTTTCGCCACATCAATCACATGCGGCTCTTCGCTGACTGGCGTCACTTTAACAAATAGCGCGATAAAGCCCATGGCCGCCATCACCCAGAACACATTCGCGCCCCACTGCTCAAAGCCCCAACCACTTAACGCCGTCATGGCTGCGATAAAAGCGCCTAACGGCAGGGCATTGTAGAGTGCTTGCAGAGCGACCATTTTGTGCTCCGGTGAGTGTTGAATGTATTGAATGGCCGCAATATGCGCCATGGCAAACGTCACGCCGTGCAGCAGTTGCACCAAAACCAGACCAAGCAGCAAGGTGGTGGAGGCGGTGATCCCCCAGCGCAACATCACGCCAATCGAAGCGGCGACAAACAGCGCACGCAGCGACCAACCTGCAAACAGACGCTTACTCAGAGCAAACACCGCCACTTCGGCCACCACCCCTAAGCTCCACAGATAGCCAATGATCTCTTCGGAATGGCCCGCCTGCTTCCAGTAAATGGCGCTAAAGCTGTAGTAAGCCGCGTGGCTCCCTTGAATTAGCGCCGCCAACAGCAAAAAGGTCACAACGGGTTTGTCGGTGAGTAACTCAGTTAGCTTTGGCCGCTGGGTGTGATGCTCTTGGCGTGTAACTGGCATCAGCGTTGGTTTGCGTAAGCTGAACAATAGCGAAACAAACACCCCAGCCAACGCGGTGTAAAGGATCATGTCGCTGCCGTAGAGCGCAATCAAATACCCCACCACGGTCGAGCCCGCAATAAACGCGATGGATCCCCACAAGCGCGTGCGGCCGTAATCAAGCATTTTTAAGCGGGCGTAGTAGTTGGCGAGCGCATCAGAGAGCGGCACCGCCGGGCCACAACAGAGGTTGAACAACACAGTCGCCAGCGCCATCAACCAGAAATTACCGCCAGTAAAAAAGTGAAACGCGACAAAAATTAGCGCGGCGAAACTGAGCCAGCGTAACGCTGGCATGATGTGTTCGGCGCGATGCACGCGTGGTGTGATCACCATATTCGCCACACAACGCGTTGCTAAACCAATCCCCACCAGCAAGCCGATATCGGTGGAAGAGACGCCCTGCTCCTTAAACCACAACGACCAAAATGGCAGATAAACACCGTAAGCAAAAAAGAAGCCGAGGAAATATTGAGAAATCCAGCCATAAGGGGATGGGGTAAACATAGTGATAATCCTGAACAATAGCAGTTAAAGAACTGAGTGCGCTGCATTATGACTGGGTATGCACAAGAGAAAAAGGGAATTATCAGCAACCCACCGTTTCCCCGATCGCACCAAAGGATTAGACCAAAGTCGTCTGGAGAGTCAGTGTAAATTTGTCAGACTTACTCTATGCCGCGTGACGATAGAGTGCCCCATGCCTGATAAATTTAATATGCAATCTCCACCGTTTGACCGCCTGAGTGAAGGACAGCAAGCCCTGCTGCGCTCGTCACTGGATGTCGCCTACTATCGAACCCGCGACATTGTTCTGCCTGCTGGGCAGCCGAGCGATTATCTGCACATTCTCATCAAAGGTGCGGTTGAAGAGCGCTCCGCCGATCATCAGGAAGTGTTTGCCCACTACGCCAACGACGATATGTTTGACGTCCGCGCCCTGTTTGAAGCAACGGTACGCCACCACTACGTCGCGCTAGAAGATACCCTCTCCTACCTACTGCCCAAAGCGCTGTTTCTGGAACTTTATAATGAGAATGGCCAGTTCGCGGCCTACTTCGACAACAACCTCGCCAAACGGCAAGAGTTGATTGAAGCAGCGCAGCAGCAGCAAAACTTGGCCGAGTTTATTCTCACCAAAGTCGACAAGGCGATTTACCACCCGGCGATGATTCTTCCGCCCGAGATGCCGATCAATCAAGTCACCAAAACCTTGAAGGAAAACGGCATCGACGCCGCGCTGGTCAAACTGCATGACGATGACCCTCGCTGCCTCAAACAGCCTTCCGCCCACCCGTATGCCATCGTCACCCGCACCAACATGCTCCATTCGGTGATGCTGGAAGACAAACCGCTCGATACTCCGGTAGGCGAGATTGCCACCTTCCCGGTTTGCCATGTGGATAATGGCGACTTTTTGTTTAACGCCATGATCACCATGACGCGCAACCGCATGAAACGGCTGATGGTGTGCGACGGTCACCAAGCGGTTGGCATGCTCGACATGACGCAGATCCTCAGCGCCTTCTCCACCCATTCTCACGTGCTGACCTTAAGCATCGCCCGAGCGTCGAGCGTCGAAGAGTTGGCACTGGCGTCGAACAAACAGCGCCAACTGGTCGAAAGCTTGCTGAAAAACGGCATTCGCACGCGCTTTATCATGGAGCTGATCTCGGCGGTCAACGAGCAGATTATTGAGAAAGCGTTTGAGCTAGTCGTGCCTCCGGCGCTACATGACCACTGCTGTCTGATCGTGCTCGGCTCTGAAGGTCGAGGCGAGCAAATCCTCAAGACCGACCAAGATAACGCACTGATCCTCAAAGACGGGCTGGAATGGCAGTTGTGCAGCGAGGTGATGCAGCAGCTCACTCATACTCTGCAGCAACTTGGCTACCCACTTTGCCCGGGCAATGTCATGGTCAACAATCCGAAGTGGGTGCGCAGCCAAACACAGTGGAAAAAAACCTTGGCGGACTGGGTAAAAGCCGCCAAATCGGAACAAGTCATGGACATCGCGATCATGGCCGATGCCCACGCTGTTGCCGGCAACAAGAGCCTACTGGCGCCAGTGAAAGCGCACTTGTGTCAATTGATGGCCGATCAAGAGCTGATCCTCACCGAATTCACCCGTCCTGCGCTGAGTTTTTCCGTGCCGCTGACGCTATTTGGCAATGTTAAAGCCGATAAATCAGGGCTCGACATCAAACAAGGTGGCATTTTCCCGATTGTGCACGGCATTCGCGCTCTAACGCTGGAATACGCCTTGAGCGAAAACAACACCTTCGACCGCATTGAAGCCTTGGTCAAACGCAAAGTGCTTGAGCAAACCACCGCCGATAACCTCAGCGAAGCATTGAAGCTGTTTTTTAAATTGCGTCTTGCTCAGCAGTTGTCCGAGCAGCACAGCAACAACAAAATCAGTTTGAAACTGCTCGATCGCACCGAGCGCGATTTGCTGCGCCACAGTTTACACGTGGTGAAAAAGTTTAAGCAGTGGCTGGGTTATCACTATCAAATCAAAGATTAACCACGTGAGGCGTTACGCCAAACGTATTAGGAAGCGCGCATGAATTGGTTGCAACGCAAATACTGGCACTACAAACTGACAGGCTCGCCCTATCAGTCGCTGTTTAGCGCGCCCGATAGCCGTGAGTTTGTCTCTCTGGATTGCGAAACCACCAGCTTAGACCCGAAGCGAGCTGAGCTGGTCACCATTGCCGCGACGCGCATTGTCGACAACCGTATTCTCACCAGTCAGCCGTTTGAAGTACGGCTGCGCGCGCCGCAATCGCTCGACTCGGGTTCAGTGAGAATCCACAAAATTCGCCATCAGGATCTGGTCGATGGTATTAGCGAGCGCGAAGCCATCACGCGGCTACTCGACTTTATCGGCAACCGCCCTTTAGTCGGTTACCACATCCGTTATGATAAGAAGATCTTAGACCTCGCCTGCCAGCGTCACTTGGGCTTTCCGCTGCCTAATCCGTTGGTTGAAGTTAGCCAGATCTACCATGACAAACTGGAAAAGCACCTGCCCAATGGCTACTTTGACCTCAGTTTGGATGCCATCTGCAAGCATCTGGACTTGCCTCTCCAAGACAAGCATGACGCGCTGCAAGATGCCTTTTCGGCGGCGTTGATCTTTGTGCGTTTAACCCATGGCGATCTGCCCAGCTTCTCTTCCTCTTACCTCTCCCCGTAAGTTTGATGCAACGCATACATTCTTAATTTACTCATTTATAAGCAAAATACGCCTTTATCCTAAAGTCTAATTGTCGAAATCGTCGCAGTGATTAACAGTTATAGGCAAGTCGAAAGACACCACGGATTTCCGTTCGCGTTCAGTTGCACACTCAATCACAAGTAGCCCTGTTCACGAAAGTTGAAGGCACAAGGAGAGAAACAATGAGTGAAGCCCACATTTATCCGGTTAAAGAGAACATTAAAACTCACACCCACGCGGATAATGAGACCTATCTTGCGATGTACCAACAATCTGTCAGCGATCCAGAGGGCTTCTGGAGCGAACACGGCAAAATCGTTGATTGGATCAAGCCTTTTACCAAGGTCAAACAGACCTCTTTTGACACGGGCCACGTTGATATTCGCTGGTTTGAAGATGGCACACTGAACGTTTCCGCTAACTGTATTGACCGCCATCTGGCCAAGCGCGGTGATGAAGTGGCAATTATCTGGGAAGGTGACAACCCAGCCGAAGACAAAACTCTGACTTACAAACAACTGCACCAAGAAGTATGTCGTTTCTCGAACGCACTGAAAGAGCAAGGCGTGCGCAAAGGTGACGTGGTGTGTCTCTACATGCCTATGGTGCCGGAAGCGGCGGTGGCGATGCTGGCGTGTACCCGTATCGGCGCCGTGCATACCATCGTCTTTGGCGGCTTCTCACCTGAAGCGCTGGCGGGCCGTATCATCGACTCTGATGCCAAGGTGGTGATTACCGCTGACGAAGGCGTTCGTGGCGGCCGTGCCGTGCCGCTGAAAAAGAACGTGGACGAAGCACTGACCAACCCTGAAGTGAAAACCATCAGCAAAGTGATGGTGTTGAAACGCACCGGTGGCAATGTCGATTGGCATGAACACCGTGACGTTTGGTGGCATGAGGCGACGGCAACAGTCTCGGACGTTTGTCCACCAGAAGAGATGAAAGCCGAAGATCCCCTGTTTATCCTTTACACTTCAGGCTCCACAGGTAAACCGAAAGGGGTGCTGCATACCACGGGCGGCTACTTGGTGTATGCGACCATGACGTTTAAATATGTCTTTGACTATCAGCCTGGTGAGGTGTTCTGGTGTACCGCTGACGTGGGCTGGATCACCGGACACACCTATCTGGTCTACGGACCACTGTCCAACGGAGCGAAAACCATTCTGTTTGAAGGTGTGCCAAACTACCCGAAAACCAGCCGCATGAGCGAAGTGGTCGACAAGCACCAAGTCAATATTCTTTATACTGCGCCAACGGCAATTCGCGCGCTGATGGCCAAAGGCAATGAAGCGGTTGAAGGAACCGAGCGCAGCAGCTTGCGCATTATGGGCTCAGTCGGTGAACCGATTAACCCAGAAGCGTGGGAGTGGTACTACAAAACCATCGGCAATGAAAAATCGCCGATTGTCGATACTTGGTGGCAAACCGAAACCGGTGGCATTTTGATCACGCCACTACCGGGCGCAACCGCGCTCAAACCGGGCTCGGCGACTCGTCCATTCTTCGGCGTGCAGCCTGCACTGGTGGATAACATCGGCAATGTGATTGAAGATCAAGCAGCAGAAGGTAACCTCGTCATCCTCGACTCTTGGCCCGGTCAAATGCGCACGGTTTACGGTGACCACGAACGCTTTGAGCAGACCTATTTCTCCACCTTCCGTGGCATGTATTTCACGGGTGACGGTGCGCGTCGCGACGAAGATGGTTACTACTGGATCACAGGCCGCGTGGACGATGTACTGAACGTCTCCGGTCACCGTATGGGCACTGCCGAGATCGAATCGGCGCTAGTGGCACATCCGAAGATTGCCGAGGCGGCGATTGTCGGCATTCCGCACGACATCAAAGGTCAGGCGATTTACGCCTACGTGACGCTCAACGCTGGGGAATACCCATCGGCTGAGCTGCACAAAGAGGTGAAAGACTGGGTACGTAAAGAGATCGGCCCGATTGCCACGCCAGATGTGCTGCATTGGACCGATGCGCTACCGAAAACGCGTTCAGGCAAGATCATGCGCCGCATTCTTCGTAAGATCGCCACTGGTGACACCAGCAACTTGGGTGATACCTCAACGCTGGCCGATCCAAGTGTAGTCGACAAGCTGATTGCCGAAAAAGCCGAACTGGCCTAATTCTGAGCAGCGAATATAACGCTGCCACAATAAGAGACCTGCGCTAACCACAAAGGCGTGCTTCATTGAAGCACGCCTTTGCATTTTGGCTGTTTTAGGAGCACGCGATTACTTTAGGATCACGGAATGTTAGACCAGCTCCGCCAGCATACTTTCATCATACGCCGTTAGCGTTTCACCGCTGCGTACTTTTGCCACGTAATCTGGGTTAGCGATGAACGGGCGACCAATCGCCAGCAGTTCAAATAGCCCTTGCTCAATCGCTGACGCACCGGACTGCGCGCTGAAACCACCCGCCGCCATCAAGGTTTTTGAGTAGTGCTGGCGCATGTACTCCGACACTTTACCGCCTAAGTGCTCAAACTCCACGCTGTCGTCAAACATCCCTTCATGCAGATACGCCAACTGACGCGTTTCCAACTCGGCCAACAAGTAGTCAAACACGGCTCGGTCACGCGCATCCGGTTTGATGTGTGCGTAGGCTCCCGGTGACAAACGCAGACCAGTGCGATGCCCACCAATGCGTTCAATAATGGCGTCAATCACCGCCAGAGGAAAACGCGCCATGTTTTCTGGCGTTTGACCAAACTCATCATCACGCAAGTTAGTGTCATAGTGTAGGAACTGATCAAGCAGATAGCCGTTCGCACCGTGGATTTCCACCCCATCAAAACCCGCCACGATGGCGTTTTCTGCGGCACTGGCGTAATCCTCGATCAACTGTTCGATCTCTTCTTTACTCGCGGCTTTTGGCAAGGTGTAGGTCAGATCGCGACGACGCGGCACCGTTCCTTCGTAAGCCACCGCCGACGGTGCAAGCACATACTCACCCGCAAAAAAGGCAGGATGCGCCACACGGCCAGTATGCCAAAGCTGAGCAAAAATCTTACCGCCACGCGCATGTACAGCCTCTGTCACTTTCTTCCAGCCAGCAATTTGCGCATCGCTGAACAACCCCGGAGTATTGGGGTAACCCTGACCGTCCGGGCGAATGATCGTCGCTTCCGAAATAATCAACCCCGCTTCAGCGCGGCGAGCATAGTAAGCGGCCATTTCATCTGTCGGTACAAGTCCCTCTCCTGCCATACAGCGCGTCAGTGGCGCCATCACAATGCGGTTATTCAGGGTAAGGTGTTCATTTAAAACGTAAGGTTTGAAGAGTAAATCCGTCATCGGGCCATCCTACTGTCGAGTGAAGTTCGCTATGCTAGATCATTTTTGAACAATCATTCAAGATATATTTTGAACGAACGTTCAAGAATTTTTGTCACCTTGCGATTTTGCGCGTAGAATGCGGCGAAAACCCAAATGAGAGAATGTGTGTGCGCGTAGCTGAATTTGACCGACAACAGGTGTTGCGATCCGCGATGTATGAATTTATGTCGAAAGGATTCAATAAGACCAGTATGCAAGATTTGAAAAAAGCCACTGGCCTGCATCCGGGTTCCATCTATTGTGCGTTTGAAAATAAACGCGGCTTACTGCTGGCGGCTTTGGCCCACTATGCCGAGGAACGCGTGCAAGAGTTCAATGCGATTTTTGCCGCCCAGACCAACGTCATGGACGGACTGCAAAGCTACTTTGCCATGGTGGTTGACGAGTGTGCCAGCGAGGAGATCAAAGATTGCCTGCTGCAAAAAGCACTGAGTGAGTTGTCCAAACAAGACGATGAAGTGGAACAAATGATTCGCGACACCCTCAACGCTTGGAAACTTGGCCTGCTCGCCCAACTGTGTCAAGCGCAGCAAAACGGGGAGATCAGCGCCGAGGCCGACTGCGCTTTTCTCGCCGACTATCTGGTGATGGGCATTTATGGCTTGCGCACTTTTGCTCACACCAAACCAGAAAAAACCTTGCTGAGTAAAATGGCGCAGCAACTGCTTTGCACGCTACACGCTTAACACTTCACTCTTCCCAATCCAAACTCTGCCAGTCCATGAGCGCCCTTCTCCCTCGGCGCTCATCTAGCCGGTTTCCTCCTAATGCCAAGTGATTGTTTTTCCGCCGGCTCACCGACATTGGCTAAAAACCGCACTGAACCACACCACATACCGCGTTTCAGCGGCGATTTTTTGTTAACCCGGTTACAGAAATCCAAGTTCAACTCGGGAGATTAGACCAGTAATTTGCTGCTAATTGCTATGAATTAGCTATAATCTTGGGCAATCTTGAAAAATTGGCACAGATTTGACAGAAAAACCGTGCCGATTTCTCCTGTTTTTGGGAATATGCTGGTTTCACTCACGATAAAGAAAGATAGCGCCAACATGTCAGCAAAGTTACGAGTTCTGGTCTTAAACGGCCCAAATCTTAACCTACTTGGTTTACGCGAGCCTGCCCACTACGGTGCGCAGACGCTATCGCAGATCGTCGAAAACTTGATGACATTGGCGAAACAAGCCGATATTGAGCTTGAACATCTGCAATCGAATCGTGAGTACGAGCTGATCGAAGCCATTCACGCCGCACACGGCAAAGTGGACTTCATCATCATTAATCCGGCGGCATTTACCCATACCAGTGTCGCGCTAAGAGACGCTCTACTCGGTGTCGCGATTCCTTATATTGAAGTGCACCTGTCTAACGTGCATGCCCGTGAACCCTTCCGTCATCACTCCTATTTGTCGGACAAAGCGGTTGGCGTGATCTGCGGTTTAGGCGCACAAGGTTATGAATTTGCTCTGTCGGCAGCGATTGCTAAGCTGCGGGCAAAGTAACCCAAACACTCTGCAGCCCTTGGCGGCTGTCTTACTCACAAGATAAAAGAGAAAGATAAGATGGATATTCGTAAAATCAAAAAACTGATCGAACTGGTTGAAGAGTCTGGCATTGCTGAGCTAGAAATCTCTGAAGGTGAAGAATCAGTACGCATCAGCCGTCATGGTCAAATGATGGCCGCGCCTGCACCTATCCACTATGCAGCCGCGCCAGCAACCGCTCCTGCACCCGTAGCCGCAGCGCCAGTTGCTGAAGCGGCACCTGCCGCCGCAGCGCCAGCGGTAAGCGCAGGTCACAAAGTGCTTTCTCCAATGGTAGGCACCTTCTACCGTTCACCAAGTCCAGATTCTAAAGCGTTCATCGAAGTGGGCCAAAGCGTAAAAGCGGGCGACACGCTATGCATCGTTGAAGCGATGAAAATGATGAACCAAATCGAAGCGGATAAATCTGGTGTCGTTACCGCTATCCTTGTTGAAGATGGCCAGCCAGTAGAATTCGACCAGCCACTCGTTGTTATCGAATAAGCGGAGTTCGCTATGTTAGATAAAGTAGTCATCGCGAACCGAGGTGAAATCGCCCTTCGTATTCTTCGCGCATGTAAAGAGCTCGGCATCAAAACCGTTGCCGTGCACTCAACCGCCGATCGCGATCTCAAACACGTGCTACTGGCTGACGAAACTGTCTGTATCGGCCCGGCAAAAGGCATCGACAGCTACCTGAACATTCCGCGTATTATTTCCGCGGCGGAAGTGACTGGCGCGGTTGCCATCCATCCGGGTTACGGTTTCCTGTCGGAAAACGCCGATTTTGCAGAGCAAGTAGAACGCAGCGGCTTTATTTTTGTTGGTCCGAAAGCGGAAACTATCCGCATCATGGGTGACAAAGTCTCGGCGATCACCGCGATGAAAAAAGCGGGCGTTCCTTGTGTACCGGGCTCTGACGGTCCGCTCGACAACGACGAAGTGAAAAACAAAGCACACGCCAAACGCATCGGTTATCCAGTCATCATCAAAGCCTCTGGTGGTGGCGGTGGTCGTGGTATGCGTGTAGTACGCAAAGAAGCAGATCTGATTCAAGCGATCGCAATGACGCGTGCTGAAGCCAAAGCAGCGTTCAACAACGACATGGTTTACATGGAGAAATTCCTAGAAAACCCACGCCACGTTGAAGTGCAAGTGATTGCCGATGGCCAAGGCGGCGCGATTCACCTCGGTGAACGTGATTGCTCTATGCAGCGTCGTCACCAAAAAGTGGTGGAAGAAGCACCCGCGCCGGGTATCACAGAAGAAATGCGTAAGTACATCGGTGAACGTTGTACCCGTGCGTGTCTTGAAATCGGTTATCGCGGCGCAGGTACCTTTGAGTTCCTGTACGAAAACGGCGAGTTCTACTTCATCGAAATGAACACCCGTATTCAGGTAGAACACCCTGTGACGGAAATGGTCACCGGTGTTGATCTCATCAAAGAGCAGCTACGTGTTGCCGCAGGTCAGCCTCTGTCATTCACGCAGAACGACATCAAGATCCGTGGCCATGCGATTGAGTGTCGTATCAACGCCGAAGATCCTGAGCGCTTCCTGCCTTCACCAGGCAAGATCGAGCGCTTCCATTCACCAGGCGGCATGGGCGTTCGTTGGGAATCGCACATCTACACGGGTTACACAGTGCCACCGCACTACGACTCGATGATCGGCAAACTCATCACTTACGGTGAGAACCGCGATGTGGCGATTGCACGCATGCGCAATGCTCTTGGTGAAATGATCATCGAAGGGATCAAGACCAATATTCCGCTGCAAGTAAGCATCATGAACGACGAAAACTTCCAACATGGTGGAGCCAACATCCACTACCTTGAGAAGAAGCTCGGACTTCAGCACTAAGCCAGCACTCGAATGATGATGCCCACCTCGGTGGGCATTTTTCGTTTCATCGCAAAGTCTGCTAAACTCTGCGCCAAATTTACACATCGAGAGTACCCACTCATGCCTTGGATTCAAATCAAACTCAATGCGACCAATGAAAACGCTGAGCAAATCGGCGACATGCTTATGGAAGAGACTGGCGCGCTGTCCGTGACCTTCTTGGATGCTCACGATACCCCGGTATTCGAGCCTCTGCCCGGTGAAACTCGCCTGTGGGGTGATACGGACGTCCTAGCGCTGTACGATGCCGAAGCCGACACGCAGCTCATCATGTCGCAGATTAAAGCCAGCAACATGCTGGTCGACGGCTTTGCCTACAAAGTAGAGCAGCTTGAAGACAAAGATTGGGAACGCGAGTGGATGGACAACTTCCACCCCATGAAGTTTGGTGAGCGTCTGTGGATCTGCCCAAGCTGGCGCGACATTCCTGATCCAAGCGCAGTCAACGTTATGCTCGATCCGGGCCTCGCCTTTGGTACGGGAACTCACCCAACCACCGCGTTGTGCCTGCAGTGGCTAGAAAGCCTCGATCTGAGCGGCAAGACAGTAATCGACTTTGGCTGTGGTTCAGGCATCCTCGCGATCGCTGCGATCAAACTGGGCGCAGAAAAAGTCATCGGTATCGACATCGATCCTCAAGCGCTACTCGCCTCAAAAGATAACGCGCAGCGCAATGGCGTGGCCGAACAACTTGAGGTTTACCTGCCACAAGATCAACCAGAAGGCCTGCTGGCCGATGTGGTAGTGGCCAATATTTTAGCCGCGCCGCTGCGTGAACTTTCGTCGATCATTACAGGGCTGGTCAAGCCAAATGGCCTATTGGCGATGTCCGGCGTTTTAGACACACAAGCGGAAGATGTGGCGAATCACTATCGTGACGCGTTTCACATTGATCCGATTGTTGAGCAGAGTGAATGGTGTCGCATCTCGGGTCGCAAGCAAGGCTAGATAAGACTTTCAGGGATAATTGTTTGAATTTCATACAAATTACAAAAACAATTACTCAATGCTCAAATATTAGTCTTTTCACGCAGAAAAAAAATGCGTAAAATGCGCGCCCTTGCTGGTATGAAGCTGTGAAGACGTTTTGAAAATCGGAAACCACCAACTTAAGAACAATCTGATCGTCGCCCCAATGGCGGGTGTCACCGACAGACCCTTTCGCGAGTTGTGTTTGCGATACGGAGCGGGAATGGCCGTCAGTGAAATGATGTCCTCCAATCCTGCTTTGTGGAAAACCGCTAAATCACAAAATCGCATGGTGCATGAAGGCGAATCGGGCATTCGCTCAGTACAGATTGCTGGAAGTGATCCACAGCTCATGGCAGATGCTGCGCAATTCAGCGTTGAAAACGGTGCTCAAATCATCGACATCAACATGGGATGTCCAGCAAAAAAAGTGAATAAAAAGCTCGCGGGTTCTGCCCTGCTGAAATACCCGGACATTATCGAACAGATTTTGAAAACGGTGGTGAACGCAGTAAAAGTGCCAGTCACTTTAAAAACCCGCACTGGCTGGGATACAGAAAATAAAAACTGTATTCAAATCGCTAAATTAGCCGAAGACTGCGGCATACAAGCACTTGCTCTGCATGGCAGAACCAAAGCCTGTATGTACAAAGGTGAGGCCGAATACGACAGCATTAGAGCCGTCAAGCAAGCCATCTCAATTCCGGTTATCGCTAACGGTGATATCGATAGTCCGGAGAAGGCAAAGCATGTGCTGGAGTACACCGGCGCTGACGCTCTCATGATCGGGCGCCCTGCCCAGGGTCGTCCGTGGATTTTTCAGGAAATCCAACACTATTTGGAAAACGGCACCACGATGCCCGAGCTTCCTATTGCGGAAGTAAAAAGCATCTTGCTTGGTCATGTGAACGCTCTGCATGATTTTTATGGCGAGTATTTAGGTCCGCGTATCGCGCGTAAGCACGTAGGCTGGTACCTAAAAGAGCATGAACAAGCGAGTGAGTTTCGCCGTATCTTCAACGCCATCGACGCTGCCGATCTGCAGCTTGAGGCGTTAGAGGGTTACTTTGATTTAGCCTAAATAGTTGGAGTAGCAGCGTCGTTGACGGCGCTGCAGCTACAAATATGAAGGCTATGACGTTGCATCATAATTAAGAGAAGAGCTAGACCGAATATGTTCGAACAAAATCTGACTTCAGAAGCTTTAACCGTAACTACCGTAACATCACAAGATCAAATCACGCAAAAGCCACTACGTGATTCTGTTAAAGCGTCTCTTAAAAACTACTTGGCTCAATTAAACGGTCAGGAAGTGACTGAACTATACGAACTAGTTCTCGCTGAAGTTGAACAGCCATTACTAGATACCATTATGCAGTACACTCGCGGCAACCAAACGCGCGCAGCAACCATGATGGGCATCAACCGCGGTACTCTTCGCAAGAAACTGAAAAAATACGGCATGAACTAACACCCATTAGTTAACCATTTGAATTTAAAGTCGCTTATCTTTTATAGAGAGCGACTTTTTTGTTATATGTACCCCCACATGTACCCCGAGCATTTTCCTATTACCCCTTCATCACCCAAATCTCACTGACAGGCTTTTTCTAAAGTCAGATAACAAAAATCATCACTACTGATCACTTTTTCCGTCACCATTTCAAAAAAAATGAAGTGGACAGCGCGAGTGTTTGTTTTCGCATTTTAAGGGGATTTTGAGCCAAAATTAGCGACTCTAGTAAATCAGCCTCATCGATTCAAACGCGAGCTGAACATGGCCATTGGGGCAGAGATAGTGCCACTGATCCAGGACGATGAAATACACGACTCGTCATATCATATTGATACAACTCACCATCTATGAACCGAGTCATAACAACCCATCTTATTTCATATATAATCAGCCACCAGCAAACAAACCCAATCATTACCGAACGAACGTTATGGCTCAAGCACCAGCAAAAAAGAAAACCGCCCAATCCAAAAGTAAAGGCTTTGAAGAAACCCTGTGGGACACCGCCAACCAGTTGCGCGGCAGCGTTGAATCCTCCGAGTACAAGCACGTGGTCCTCAGCCTAGTGTTCCTCAAGTTCATCAGCGACAAGTTCGAGGCCAAGCGCCAGCAGTTGATTGATAACGGACAGGAAGCCTTCGTTGATATGGATGTGTTCTACCAGCAAGACAACGTATTCTTTCTACCGGAAGACGCCCGCTGGTCCTACGTGAAAGCCCGCGCCAAGCAAGACGACATCGCCGTTATCATTGATACCGCGCTCTCTACCATCGAGAAGAACAACAGCGCATTGAAAGGTGCGCTGCCGGACAACTACTTCTCGCGCATGGGGCTGGAAGTGAAAAAGCTGGCGTCCCTGATTGATGCGATTGAGAACATTGATACGCTTGCCAACGAATGCGACATGACCGAAGAAGACTTGGTAGGCCGTGTTTACGAATACTTCTTGGGTCGCTTTGCGGCAACCGAAGGTAAAGGTGGCGGGGAATTCTACACGCCAAAATCCGTTGTTACCCTGCTGGCTGAAATGCTCGAACCTTACCAAGGCAAAATCTACGACCCATGCTGTGGCTCGGGCGGTATGTTTGTACAAAGCTTAAAGTTTATTGAAAGCCATCAGGGCAAGAGCAAAGACATTGCCATCTACGGGCAAGAGCTGACCACCACCACCTTCAAACTGGCGAAGATGAACCTTGCGATCCGTGGCCTGACGGGCAACCTTGGCGAGCGCCCAGCGGACACCTTTTTTGCCGACCAGCACCCAGACTTGAAAGCCGACTTCATCATGGCGAACCCGCCGTTTAACTTAAAAGACTGGCGCAACGATGCCGAGCTGACGGACGACCCGCGCTTTAACGGCTTTCGCACCCCGCCAACAGGCAACGCCAACTACGGTTGGATCCTGCACATGCTGTCAAAACTCTCTGAAGACGGCACCGCAGGCTTTGTACTGGCGAACGGCTCAATGAGTTCCAACACCAGCGGTGAAGGCGAAATCCGTCAGAAGCTGATTGAAGACGACCGCATCGAGTGCATGATTGCCCTGCCCGGTCAGCTGTTCTACACCACGCAAATTCCGGTTTGCCTGTGGTTTATGACCAAATACAAAAAGGCCAACCCGCGCTATGGCTACCGCGACCGCAGCGGTGAAACCCTGTTTATCGACGCCCGTGAAATGGGCACTATGGTCAGCCGCGTACACAAAGAGTTGACCCGTGACGACATCGCCAAAATTGCCGACACCTACCACGCATGGCGCTGTGACGAAACTGAACTGACCCGCCGCATTAACGCCAAAGAAATCAGCGTTGAGCATTACGAAGACACCGCAGGCTACTGCAAGGTGGCGACGATTGCCGACATTAAAGCCAACGACTTTGTGCTGACTCCGGGGCGCTATGTGGGCGCAGCGGATTTAGAAGATGACGGCATTGCGTTTGAAACCAAGATGCTTGAGCTGACCCAAACCCTGTATCGCCAGTTGGATGAAGCCGAAGCCCTCGACAAGGCGATCCGCGCCAATATGGAGGCATTGGGTTATGGGAAGTGAGTTAACACTAGGTGAAGTAGTCACATTATCTCAGGGCTTCGCAGTAAACTCTAAAAGTAAGCATCTGATGTCCGGTAGTGGTCTTCCTCTACTTAGAATAACCGACCTGATAAATGACACCCAAAGCCAATATCTTACTCCAGAAACGGCACCAGAGAAGTGTATCGCCCAGACCGATGACTTGATATATACACGAACTGGTCAAGTCGGGTTGGTTTTCAGGGGTAAAACTGGCGTAATTCACAACAACTGCTTTAAAGTAGTACCAGATGAATCTCGCCTTCATAGAGGATTTTTGTATTGGTTTTTGAAGCAGCCAACCATACAGAAACATGCTAATGACATAGCATCAGGCTCAGTACAGAAAGATCTCAATCATTCAGCCTTCAAAAGCATAAAAATCAGGCTGCCTTCGCTTGAGCATCAAAAAAGCTGTGCTGTTGTGATGGACTCAATAGAACAAAAAATCACCCTCAACCACCAAATCAACCAGACGCTGGAGCAGATGGCGCAGACGCTGTTCAAGTCATGGTTCGTCGATTTCGACCCTGTGATGGATAACGCGCTGGATGCGGGCAACCCCATCCCCGACGAGCTGCAACATCGTGCGGAAGCGCGTAAAGCGGTGCGTGAAAGCGAAGGCTTCAAGCCACTGCCGGATGAGGTACGTCAGCTGTTCCCAGATGCGTTTGAAGAAAGGGAGCCTTCAGCGGGCATAAGCGGCTGGGTGCCGAAGGGGTGGGATTCTGGATGTCTTGCAGATATAGCCTCTTACACGTCCAACAGAGTAGCGACCACGACGCTTTCGCTAAACAACTATGTCTCTACTGAAAACATGCTCACCGAAAAGAAAGGTATTGTGGAAGCGGCGAATCTGCCAACAGTCAACACTGTCCCTGCCTATACAACGGGCAATGTGCTCGTATCGAACATTCGCCCCTATTTCAAAAAAATCTGGATGGCAAATGGAGACGGCGGACACTCAAACGATGTGCTCGGTTTCGAAGCAAAAGAACAAAATACTGAAGGTTACTTATTCAACTTGCTTTATCAAGATGCTTTGTTTGAGTTCATGATGACGACAGCGAAAGGCTCCAAAATGCCACGTGGTGACAAAAAGGCAATCTTAGGCTGGCAACTAGTCATTCCTCCCTGCGAGTTAAGAGAATATTTTTCTCAGCGAGTCGCCGATTTTTATGTATCCAGCAGTAAGAGGACTGAAGAAAACAAAACGCTAACCAAGCTCCGCGACACTCTGCTACCAAAACTCATCTCCGGCGAGCTGCGCCTTGATGATGTTGAGGCTGTCGTCGAACAGGAAACCGTAAGCGCATAACGACTAATTTACTAGAGCAGCGGGTGGTGGTTGGCACCATCCGTTTATAGCGCCACCAGCAAGTCGCACCAAACAGAAGAATAAAATAGACAGGACGCCATGACCCACACTTTTGACGAAGCAAAACTGGAACAGGCCATTATCACCTTACTCGGTGAGCACCACACCGCATCCGGCCAGCAGGTGTACCCGCATTATGTTGGCAGCGATGTACCACGCGCGAATGAGGCGGAAGTGCTGATCCTCGACGACCTGCGCGGCTACCTTAAAGAGCAATACAAAGCGGACGGCATCACGGACGGCGAGATTGAAACCATCGTCCGACAGTTGCAGACCCTGCCAGCCAGCGACCTGTACCAGAGTAACAAAACCTTCTGCCAGTGGCTGAGTAATGGCTTCCTGCTCAAGCGAGAGTCTTCAGCCCAAGGCGGACAGTACCGCAACCAGAAAGACCTCTACATCGAGCTGATGGATACCACAGCCCTGCCTCAAAAACTGGCGGCGATGTTTGTAGACGGTATCGACACCATCGACGACGACAACAACCGCTACCGCTTGGTGAACCAGCTTGAAATTGAGGGCGGCTCTCAAAACGGTGGTCAGCAGAAGCGCATCCCTGATGCCATTTTGTACGTCAACGGTTTGCCTGTGGTGGTGTTCGAATTCAAATCCGCCGTGCGCGAAGAAGAGGCCACCACTTTTGATGCATGGCGTCAGCTGTGTGTGCGCTATCGCCGCGACATTCCCAAGCTGTTTGTTTACAACGCCCTGTGTATCGTCAGTGATGGCGTCACCAACAAGATGGGTAACCTGTTTGCGCCCTATGAATTCTTCTACGCATGGCGCAAGGTAACGGGCAACGAATCCACCGAGAAAGACGGCATCAACGCCCTCTACACCATGATTCAGGGGCTGTTTCACCCCACCCGCCTGTTGGACGTGATCAAAAACTTCGTTTACTTCCCCGACACCAGCAAGAAAGAAATCAAGCTGTGTTGCCGTTACCCGCAGTATTACGCCGCCCGTAAGCTCTACTACAACATCAAAAAAGAGCGCAAGGTGGTGGATGCCAGCGGCAACAACGTAGGCGGCAGCGGTAAAGGCGGCACCTACTTTGGCGCAACGGGCTGTGGCAAAAGCTACACCATGCAGTTTCTGGCGCGCCTGTTGATGAAGTCAGTCGATTTTGAAAGCCCGACCATAGTGCTGATCACCGACCGCACCGACCTCGACGACCAGCTCTCCAAGCAGTTTTGCAATGCGACCGCCTACATTGGCGATGCAGTGATTGAACCTGTCACCAGCCGTCAGGATCTGCGCGACAAACTGTCAGGGCGCGCCAGTGGCGGGGTATTCCTTACCACCATTCACAAGTTCACCGAAGACATCAAACTGCTGACCAACCGCAGCAACGTGGTCTGTATTTCGGACGAGGCCCACCGCAGCCAGATTAACCTCGACCAGAAAATCACCATCGACCAAGACAAAGGCACCATCCGTAAAACCTACGGCTTCGCCAAGTACCTGCATGACTCGCTGCCAAACGCCACCTATGTGGGCTTTACAGGTACGCCTATCGACGCCACGCTGGATGTGTTCGGCCCCGCGATTGATACCTACACCATGACCGAAGCGGTCAATGATGGCATTACGGTGCGTATCGTCTACGAAGGCCGCGCCGCCAAGGTGATTCTCGACAACAGTAAGCTGGAAGAGATCGAAAAGTACTACGAAGAATGCGAGCGTATGGGGGCTAACGAGCACCAGATTGAAGAGAGCAAAAAAGCCTCTGCCAACATGAACGCCATTCTGGGCGACCCAGACCGCATTGAGGCGCTAGCGAAAGATTTTGTCGACCACTACGAGAAGCGCGTGTCGGAAGGCTCGTCAGTCAAAGGCAAGGCGATGTTCGTCTGTGCCAGCCGTGAAATCGCGTATGACTTTTACAAGAATGTCAAAGCGCTGCGCCCCCTTTGGTTTGTCGAAAGAAAGGGGTTCGAGGAAAAGCAGGCTATTGATGGCGCCCTGCTGACCGAGAAGGACAAAGAGGAGTTGATGTCACTGCCGATGGTCAACATGGTGATGACCCGAGGCAAAGACGACGAAGCCGATATGTACGGCCTGCTGGGAACCAAGGAGTACCGCAAGGAACTCGACAAGCAGTACAAGAACGCCAAATCGAATTTTAAAATCGCCATCGTGGTGGACATGTGGCTGACGGGCTTTGACGTCCCCGAGCTGGACACCATCTACATCGACAAGCCGCTGCAAAAGCACAACCTCATCCAGACCATCTCGCGCGTGAACCGCAAGTTCGAGGGCAAGGACAAGGGGCTGGTGGTCGATTACATCGGTATCAAATCTCGCATGAATCAGGCACTGGCGATGTACTCCAAGGCCGACGAAGCCAACTTTGAGGATATCCGTCAGTCGTTGATTGAAGTGCGCAATCACCTTCATCTGCTCGGTCAGATGTTCCATAAGTTCGACAGCAGCGACTACTTCGCCGCCGAGCCCGTCAAACAGTTGGAGTGCCTGAACCAAGCCGCTGAGTTCGCCCTGCAATCGAAGAAAATAGAAAACCGCTTTATGGCCCTTGTGAAGCGCCTGAAAGCCGCCTATGACGTGTGTGTGGGCAGTGAGGAAATCACACAGGACGAGCGCGAACGCATCCACTTCTACATTGCTGTGCGCTCTATCGTGTTCAAGCTGACCAAAGGCGACGCGCCCGATACCGCGCAGATGAACAAACGCGTACGTGAAATGATAGCCGAAGCCATCCGCGCTGAAGGTGTGGAGGAAATCTTCCTGCTGGGCGATGACAAGGCCGAAACCATCGACATCTTTGATGACGAGTACATGGACCGCATCAACAAAATCAAACTGCCAAACACCAAGATGCAGTTGCTACAGAAGATGTTGGAAAAGGCCATCAGCGATTTCAAGAAAGTGAACCAGCTACAGGGGATCGATTTCTCCAAACGCTTCAAGTCGCTGGTGGATAAGTACAACGAGCGCAAAGAAAACGATGTGCTCAACGGTGAAGAGTTCGATACCTTCAGCCAGATGATGACCGACATGATCTACGACATCAAAACCGAGATGATGTCGTTCGTCGATTTGGGCATTGATATGGAAGAGAAGGCGTTCCTCGATATCCTCGCCCACATGTGTGAGAAATATCAGTTCACCTACGACGATGACAAAATGCTCGAACTGGCGAAGGAAATGAAGGTGGTGGTTGATGACACCGCCCAGTACCCCGATTGGAGCAAACGCGACGACATCAAAGCCAAACTCAAGGTAGACCTCATCCTGCTATTGCACCGCTTCGGCTTCCCTCCAGTCGCGAACGATGACGTGTACAAAAATGTGCTGGAGCAGGCGGAGAACTTTAAGAAACACCACGGATGACAAGTGCGCGAGCCGAAGCCGATTCGCTCCGCCCGAGCCTTGGGCGGTTGCGATTCTCAAATATGCTGCAATAGACTTACTCTTACACAGCTTCATATGCAGTCAGCCCAATAAAAACTATTGACTATTTGCTCGTCAGAATGGCAAATGGTATCCAACGGCTATTTCTTGTTTATGGAAGACCTGCATGAAACATAATTTAAGCTTGGCTATACGCAAATCCAGTCGCCCCAGAAATCCAACAGCCGCAGAACTCTTAGAAGGCAAAAACGAACTTTGGAAAGGGTAATGGCAGTTTATAAGATTACGGACAACTTAAATGACTTCAAAGCGGTTTGCTCAGGGCCAGACGAGGTAGCCGTTCAACTGGGTAATTTTGACTATTTTGAAAGGATAATTCTTCAGGCGGTTGACAACAAATCGTTGAAAGATATTTGGAAGCCAGCATTGTTGGAGTTCGAAGATGTGTTGAACCAAAACTCTCTATTGCCTGATGTCAGCTTGTGGCTGCGTACGTTTTTGGTATTGTCACCCAAGGCTTATGGAGTGCTCTGTTCAGTGTTAGAGAAAAATGGAGAATTTTTACCAGTCTACATTAGTGATGAAAAGTGGCACCTCTTCACAGCTTTAACTTTTGGGAAAGAAGACCGCCAAAAATGCGTAGAAAAAATCTCATATGGTAGCCCCGATGGATTAGAAGTGCTTGTATTCGATGACGACGACATTAAAGACAAAGTTATTTTTAAGTCTCAGTTAGAAGGGGCGAGTAACCTTTATTGCAACGACATCTTTAAGTCTCTATATGAAGTAAATTGTTTAACAGGTCTACAATTTTCCACCGAACTAACAGACCCTTTCAGCTAATAGAGCAACACTCTTTTGCCGGACAAAGAAAATGGCCACCAATATGACTGGTGGCCATTAACCTCAAACGCTCCTCTTCCTATAACGCTGCACCTTGCTGGTGGGTTTATCTGGAATGGTCATTTCAATTAAGCCTGCCTCAAGTGCAGGCTTTAGGTAGCGCTCACGAAAGGATTTTCTATCTTTCAGCCCCAACATTGCTTGAATTTCTTCTCTAAGCATTTCCCCTTCTAGCACTTCTAGCAGTTGTTTAACTTGAGGGGTAAGTTGGGGGGCTTCTTGAGGGGTAGTCGCTTCTGTTTCTTGCAAAGCGTTCAAGATCATCTGCAACATAAAGGAAATGAACGGTTCTGAATCGGCTTTCAGCGTACTGCGATTAATCGCATCATAATAGGCTTGCTGATTCTCATAGATAAAGCTCTCAACTGGTAAGTGGGCAAAGAGAGAATTCCATTCGGACAATATCAGGGTTTGCCAAAGCCTGCCCATACGTCCATTTCCATCAGAGAATGGGTGAATGAATTCAAACTCATAATGAAACACACAACTGCGAATAAGCGGGTGGCTATTGTCATTGGCCAACCACTGAAATAACTCACTCATCAGTTTTGGCACGCGCTCCGCAGGCGGAGCCATATGCAATACCTGCCCATCTTTGAAAACACCAACACCATCCATACGATAACAACCAATCACAGACTGCAAGCCGATCATTAACACTTCGTGGGCTTGCAGCAAGTCAACTTCACGATGTGAAGACCATGAATTCAACTCTTGGTAAACATTTATCGCATTCAGTGCTTCTTGAACCTGTTTTTTAGGCGCTAGTACCCGCTTACCATTCAGTAATGCGGTGATCTGCTCTTGAGAGAGTTCATTCCCTTCAATAGCAAGGGAGCCTTGAATCGTTCTCACTCGGTTAACCTTGCGCAGCTTCAGCTCACGAGGTGAAGCACAATTGACAGACAGGCGCCCCAAGCATTCGCTGATTTGCGCCACCAGCGAAAGAATCTGATTGGTAATGGTGTAAGGTGGTTGGTAGCTCATCAAACTCACGCGGTTCTTTTGCTGGAAATAATCGACGTCACATTATTTGTTTTGTTGGTCATAATGTCTAAATGTTCGAGCCACATTGTGAGCGCTTCCCTTTTTTCAGGTAAGTACTGGCTACGGTTATAAATCGCCATTACTCCCCCCAAGCTGTGCCCTAAAAGTTGCTCGACAACATAAGGCGCAACGCCAAGCTCATTAAGGCGCGTCGCGAGCGTTCGACAAGTATCATGCAATGTCCACGCTTCTTTGTCACTGTCCAAAGCAACGTCTCAACATTCCACGCTTCCCATTTTGACATCGCTTTGCAGTAAGCATTGCTTAATGATTGAACACTTTGTACATTGATTGCCAAGCCAATTTATCACTCGATAGCGAAGTTCTGGAGTGAATCAAGCAGGGAGTCGAGAGATGTGGGTAAGAAATGCAATGTTATCGGTTGTGTTCGCGATTTTACTGTACGTCTTCTTTGCCCCAACTCATGGTGACTCTTACCTTAAAGAGACTAACCCAACCTCTTCCGAGCGCGTCTCCACTTCCCGGCAATCTTCCGAGCTGGCATCTCAAGTAGAGACCAAAGTCACTCCACGTCGTAAAAACAGGACAGATTGCACTAAGCCGACTCAGGCAAGTTTCCAAAAGAGCGAGCAAACGCTGCATTACGGCATGTTTTATCTCAACCTTCATGCCGACGAATTGCCAGAGGATTTCGTTAATCAGCTCAAACCGCGCCTGAGATCAATTCAGCATTACTACCAGTTACTTTTAGGCAAAGCATCTCTAAAAGCCGTTGAGGTCGATCTCTACTTATTTAGTGACCTTCAATCCTATCAACAGTTTGCACAAAGCCAAGATAGAAGCCATGAGGCCTTAGGCAGTTACAGCTTGTACGATGGCAAGATAGTGTTCTATTACCGCAATGCGCAACAGGCCATCAACACCTCAATCCACGAAATCGTCCATGCGGTCAATCACCGCTTGCTGGGCTATTTACCCGGTTGGCTGAATGAAGGTTTAGCGGAATTCTTCGCCGGCCTTTGGCAATCAGAATCCGGCCAAATCAACGCAGAGTCAAAAAAGTGGATTGACGGTAAAAATAGACTGCGTTTCAAGCCGCTTGACTTGCCTGAGCTATTCAATCAGGAGACCTACTGGTATCGCGACGCGCAGCGGGAAAAATTACTCTTATACGGTAGCAGTTGGCTGCTGATTTACTTTTTCTTCGTCGATGAGCGCGGACAACGATTACTTTCAACAATTATGCAGCAAGAAATGCAAGACCCTTGCGATATTCTCGAAGGCAATCAGATGCTGCAGTTGCTGCTTGATGCCGAGTCAAACTTTGAGTTGGATTATCAGCACTGGCTGAGCAGCCAGCTCTCTTATTGATTCAGTGAAGGCTCGCCCCAACTTTCCTCGCGTCAAAGCACATTTACCAGCAACGTTTCATACCGTTGCTAAGCAATTTCACGCTTAAGTCAAATCTCTCCTTTAGTCGCATATACGAAGCCGTTATCAGTTTGTTACATTCTAAAGTGAATAAAAATCAAATTATAAAAATATCCACCATCAAGGAGTGATCGCTATGGTCAGTTTCGGCTTGCGTATTTTGAACATCAAGCAGCGGCTTTACTTGCTGACTTTTGTTATTTCAACGCTACTTTTAATCCCGTTTGGATCGTTGCTTTACGCCTATCAAGGCGATTTGCTCGAAGCAAAACAGGTCAAAACCCGTCATCTGGTTGAATCCGCCACCAGCGTGTTGGCCCATTTTCAGCAGTTGGAAAGCGCAGGTGTCCTTTCTCGCAGCGAAGCGCAGACCCAAGCCAAACAAGCCATCAGCGCATTGCGCTATGAGAAATCTGATTATTTTTGGATTAATGACGAAAAACCAGCCATGGTGATGCATCCAATCAAGCCTCAATTAGATGGTCAAGATCTCAGCACCTTCAAGGACCCGACGGGCAAGGCGCTATTTGTTGAGATGGTCTCAGTGGTCAAACAATCCGGTGCAGGCTTTGTCTACTACATGTGGCCTAAACCGGGCTCTGAGGTGGATGTGGAAAAGCTCTCTTATGTGAGTGAGTTTAAACCGTGGGGCTGGATCATCGGCACTGGGGTGTACATTGACGATGTGCAGGCGCTCATCTGGCAGCGGGCACAATCATCGCTGTTTAAACTGGCGATCGCTTTTGCCATGATGCTGCTACTCTCGGCGTTGATTGGCAATAGCATCACCGCGCCTTGCCGCGCGACCAAAGAGGCACTAACCGAGATAGCCAAAGGCGACGGCGACCTCACCAAGCAGTTACCCGTTGAGGGACGTGATGAACTCACGCACATAGCCCAAGAGTTCAATGAATTTACTGGCAAGATCCGCCAAATCGTACACAACATTACGCCAGTGACTGAAGATGTGACGGGTTCTGCCAGCGAATTGACTCAGGTGGCGCAGCACGCGCTGCACAAAGCCACTATGCAGCAACGCTCGGTCGATTCGGTCGCTGATGCGATGAAGCAGTTGCAGGCCAGTAACACTGGCGTTGCCGAGTCAGCGCAAGAAGCGGCACTGGCCGCACAAAATGCCAGCCAAAAGGGTAAAGAAGGCAGTGAAGTGATCAGCAAAGCGTCTGACTATATGAACGCCTTATCGTCAACGGTGACGCAAACCGAGCAAAACGTGCAAGATTTAGCCAATGAAACGCAAAAAGTTGGCGCGGTACTGGAAGTAATTCGCGGCGTGGCAGAGCAAACCAATCTGCTTGCGCTCAACGCGGCCATTGAGGCGGCGCGAGCAGGCGATCAGGGACGCGGTTTCGCCGTGGTTGCCGACGAAGTGCGCACTTTGGCTACGCGCACCAGCCACAGCACGGATGAAATCCAGCAGATCATCGCCAATTTGCAGCAAAGGGCCGGTGAGGTGTGTAAATCGATGGAACAGACGCAGCGCCAATCACAAGAAACGCAGTTACAAGCCAGTCTAGCGCAAACCGCACTGCATGAGATTGATCAGCAGATCGCCACCATCCTAGAGCTTAATCGACACATCGCTCAATCGAGCGTAGAACAGTCCCACACCACCACCCAAATCAGCGACAGTCTTAACCAAATCGCCGAGCATAGTGATCAAGCAGCCGCACAAGCCAACCAAGTTGCCGCGGCCAGCGAGCAGTTAATGGCGAGCGGCCAGCGACTACAACAAAGTGTCGCTGCTTTTCGTGCCTAATGGCAGATAAAGCCGCTCCTTGATGAGCGGCTTACTCTAGCGCTGCCAAAATAGAACAGTGGCTGGCATCGTCATCCGTATGACCACAACAGGCATCGTTGATTTTCTTCAACGCCTGACGAATTTGGCTTAACTGGGCGATTTTCTCATCGATCAGCGCCAACTTGGCAGAAGTGATCGCTTTCACCTCTGCGCAGCTGTGTTCTGTCGCTTCAAGCTTGATCTCCAGCAGCTCTTTGATCTCTTCCAAACTCAAGCCCAGCGCTTTCGCTTTGAGAATAAAACCGACCTGTTTTTGGTTCTCTTCACTATAGAGACGATAGCCAGACTCACTGCGCCCAGCAGGCAAAATCAGTTGGTTTTTTTCATAAAAACGCAGCGTATCCGCACTCACACCACACCGTTTTGCCAACTCACCGATTTGAAACATAACTCTCCTTATTAACTCACTCGTTACTTTTGTCGTCTAAGCAGGCGCTTTTTGCAATTATTTTTGAGATGCCAAACGATTGCGCGAGCTTTTTTGTAATAAATTGGTTAGAATACGCGCCACCAAATGAGGGAGACTGTTTTCTCGATGAAAACAGCAGCAAAGGTCTTTACCAAAACTGGCCAATCTTTTATCTGCCGAGTTTTTCACTCTGGCGATAAGAACAAGTTCATTTTTGGCAAATATCTTTAGTTTAACTCCGTGAATTTGAGGAAATGGAAGCATGAACAACGCTCGTCCTATTCGCCGCGCTCTGATTAGCGTATCAGACAAAACCGGTATTGTTGAGTTTGCACAAGCACTGGCACAACGTGGTGTTGATATTCTGTCGACCGGTGGCACCGCTCGCTTACTGGCAGAAAAAGGCATCGCTGTCACCGAAGTCTCTGACTACACCGGTTTTCCAGAGATGATGGATGGTCGTGTTAAAACCCTTCACCCAAAAGTTCACGGTGGTGTACTTGGTCGCCGCGGTCAAGACGATGACGTCATGGCGAAACACGGCATCAAGCCAATCGACATCGTCGTGGTTAACCTCTACCCCTTTGCACAAACGGTCGCGAAACAAGGCTGTACACTGGCTGACGCAGTAGAGAATATCGACATTGGCGGACCAACCATGGTGCGTTCAGCGGCGAAAAACCACAAAGATGTGACCATAGTGGTTAACGCGCACGATTACGATCGCGTGATTGCTGAGATGGATGCCAACGACAACTCTCTGACGCTCGAAACCCGCTTCGACCTCGCCATTGCAGCCTTTGAGCACACAGCGGCTTACGATGGCATGATCGCCAACTACTTCGGCACTATGGTTGCTTCTTACGGAGAGAACAAGGAAGGCGATGAAGAGAGCAAATTCCCTCGCACCTTCAACCAACAGTTCATCAAGAAACAAGACATGCGCTACGGCGAAAACAGCCACCAAGCAGCAGCGTTTTACGTGGAAGCCAACCCAGAAGAAGCGTCTGTGGCGACGGCTCGCCAAATCCAGGGCAAAGCACTGTCTTACAACAACATCGCCGACACCGACGCGGCCCTTGAGTGTGTGAAAGAGTTTAGCGAACCTGCTTGTGTCATCGTCAAACACGCCAACCCATGCGGCGTCGCACTCGGTAAAGATATTCTTGAAGCGTACAACCGCGCTTACCAAACCGACCCAACCTCGGCATTTGGCGGCATCATTGCATTCAACCAAGAGCTCGATGCAGAAACTGCGAGTGCTATCGTTGAGCGCCAATTCGTTGAAGTGATCATTGCTCCTTCCGTTTCTGCACAAGCAATCGAAGTGGTGGCTGCGAAGAAAAACGTTCGTCTGCTTGAGTGCGGCGAATGGTCAACCAAGACCACGGGCTTTGATGTAAAACGCGTTAATGGCGGCCTGCTGGTCCAAGACCGTGACCAGGGCATGGTCGGCCTAGACGATCTCAAAGTGGTGTCAAAACGCCAACCCACAGAAGAAGAGCTGAAAGATGCACTGTTCTGCTGGAAAGTCGCCAAGTACGTAAAATCAAACGCGATTGTCTACGCGAAAGGTGACATGACCATCGGTGTGGGCGCAGGCCAAATGAGCCGCGTGTACTCCGCGAAAATTGCCGGTATCAAAGCGGCAGACGAAGGCCTTGAAGTGGCTGGCAGCGTGATGGCATCTGATGCTTTCTTCCCCTTCCGCGATGGCATTGATGCCGCGGCCGAAGCTGGTATCAAGTGCGTGATTCAGCCTGGCGGTTCGATGCGTGATGATGAAGTGATTGCCGCCGCCGACGAACACGGCATGGCGATGATCTTCACGGGTATGCGCCACTTCCGCCACTAATTTCTATCAGAGGTGCCCACCAAGGCACCTCTTTTCGCAAGATTTGAGGATGATGAGATGAATGTATTGATTATTGGCTCAGGTGGTCGTGAACATGCTCTGGGCTGGAAAGTGGCACAAAATCCCAATGTCACCACGGTGTTTGTTGCACCGGGAAATGCGGGAACAGCGCTGGAGCCTAAGTTAGAAAACGTCAATATCGCTGTCGAAGACATCGAAGGCTTAGTCGCGTTTGCTCAAGAGAAAGCGATTGAACTCACCATCGTTGGCCCTGAAGCGCCACTGGTGATTGGTGTCGTCGATGCGTTTCGCCAAGCGGGCTTACCTATTTTTGGCCCAACTCAAGCAGCGGCGCAGCTTGAAGGTTCAAAAGCTTTTACCAAGGATTTCTTGGCTCGCCATCAAATCCCTACCGCTGCCTACGCCAACTTTACGGAGATCGAGCCAGCACTGGCTTACGTCCGTGAACAAGGCGCGCCAATCGTCGTGAAAGCCGATGGCCTTGCAGCAGGCAAAGGGGTGATTGTCGCCATGACCCTGCAAGAAGCCGAAGACGCGATTCAAGACATGCTGGCAGGCAACGCTTTTGGTGAAGCGGGCAGCCGCGTGGTGATCGAAGAGTTCCTTGATGGCGAAGAGGCCAGCTTTATCGTCATGGTAGATGGCGAAAACGTCCTGCCAATGGCCACCAGCCAAGACCACAAACGCGTCGGCGATAAAGACACAGGTCCAAACACTGGCGGCATGGGCGCGTACTCGCCAGCGCCAGTGGTAACACCAGAGATTCATGATCGGGTTATGCAGGAAGTGATCTATCCAACCGTGCGTGGTATGGCCGCGGAAGGCAACCCATACACCGGCTTCCTCTACGCGGGTTTGATGATCGACAAAGATGGCACACCTAAGGTGATCGAGTACAACTGCCGTTTTGGTGATCCTGAAACGCAACCAATCATGATGCGCATGCAATCGGATCTGGTTGAACTTTGTCTGGCCGCGATCGAGCAGAAACTCGACCAAGTTGAATCAAAATGGGACCCGCGCGCTTCTATCGGTATCGTCCTCGCTGCGGGCGGTTACCCGGGCGATTATGCCAAAGGCGATGTCATTTCAGGCCTACCGACAGACGAAGTCGAAGGGCAGAAAGTGTTCCACGCCGGCACCACCGACAAAGAAGGCCATGTGGTGACCAATGGTGGCCGCGTATTGTGTGCCACTGCCTTAGGTCACAGTGTCTTTGAAGCGCAGCAACGCGCTTATGCACTGGCCAAACAGATCAGCTGGGATGGCATGTTCCATCGCTACGATATTGGTTATCGCGCGATTGCTCGCGAACAGCAGTAACCGATGAGATAGACAAAAGGCGCTGAATCAGCGCCTTTTTTTTATCTTTGTTCGTCTTCAATCAGCACCGGGCGGGCGACACAATCTCGGTCGTCGTCATCTAACAAAAGTAACGTGTCGACTTCCAAACGCTTGGACGATTTTTTCCCGAGAAAGGCAACGTAGCTATCAACGCTCGCCAAGCGGTTAATCACAAACCCGGGCAGCGTTTGGTTAAACTCGAGGGTAGAAAACTCTTCACCCGTACAGGTTTCGAAGGTTTCGCCATCCCAGTAACCTTGGATCAGTTCCAAACCATCACGCGACTGCTGCTTGCTTTTTTTCACCAGCATATCGGCTTCCGATTGATAGCGTTGCAATTGATCCGCCTGAATCGGCAGCACCTTGCTATTGAGACGAAATTGTTGGTACACCGCTTCGCCATCAACATTAAAACGAACGTGGATTCGATAAGGCACCAAGCCCAGCTTGTTATCCCGCTGTTCACCTTGTCGAATCAACTCTCTAAGCGTACCTTCATCCCAGCGATACTCACTTTGATACCAGCCATATTCACCCACTAAGACAAAATCAGACGCTTTTTGTGGCCCAGAAAGTTTTTCGGTCACCCAATAAAAACTGGTCGCATCGCCCATCATCTGTCCACCAGTGAACTCGGTAAACTGCTCAAGGGTCGGTCGGGAGGGGGAAGAACAGCCAGCCAGCAGAACGCAAGCGGTACAAGTAAGAAGTAATTTTTTCATTTTTGTAAAAGAATGGCGCCGAAAAGGATTCCCCGGCGCCTCACTGAATTAGTTTACTGATTCTTTCAGTGCTTTGCCTGCCACGAACGCTGGCACATTTGCTGCTGCGATTTGGATCTCAGCACCTGTTTTTGGGTTACGGCCAGTACGCGCGGCACGGTGGTTCACTTTGAATGTACCAAAACCAATTAGTTGAACTTGGTCACCCTCTTTCAGAGCGCCTTCTACGCCTTCCAGAGTAGCTTCAAGAGCAGCTTTTGCTTGTGCTTTAGATAGGTCTGCTTTCTCTGCGATAAAGTCGATTAATTGGGTCTTGTTCATTAGGTTTCCCTTCTCATAGGTTATCGAATTGGTCTCACTCTAAAGCATAAAGGCCCCATCTGGCAAAGGTTTGTCGTGTTTCTTTCGCTCTAGTGAATTACTTTTAGCCACATTCTGAGTAATAACTCACAAATTGTTACCGATTGATAGCAGAATTCCCTTGGTTTTCCTCTGCGAAGCACCTATTTATAAGGGGTGAATGGGGATCTTGACGTATACTCTTCCCTCGTGTCACAACACTCTGTTTTTCTATCAAGGGCAATCATGCTACTGCTTACTATCTACATCTCTATCGCTATCGGTATTTCCTTTATCTGTTCGGTATTGGAGGCGGTGTTACTGAGTATCAGCCCGAGCTATATCGCACAGTTGAAACAGCAGGCACACCCTGCTGCAGAGCCATTGGCTAAGCTTAAAGCGGATATCGACCGTCCGCTGGCCTCGATCCTCACCCTCAATACCATCGCGCATACCATAGGCGCGGCAACCGCAGGTGCACAGGCCGCCGTGGTGTTTGGCAGTGAGTGGCTTGGCGTGTTTTCCGGCGTGCTGACGTTGGGTATTTTGGTGCTGTCGGAAATCGTGCCCAAAACCATCGGTGCGACTTACTGGCGACAGCTCGCCCCGAGCGCGGCAACCACACTGCGCTGGATGGTGTGGGCACTCACGCCGTTTGTGTGGTTCTCTGAACAGATCACGAAAAGGTTGGCGCGCAATCACGAGATGCCAAAAATGCGTGATGAACTGTCGGCCATGGCGATCCTCGCACGTGAAAGTGGCGAGTTTGCGGAAGGTGAATCGAAGATCCTCAGCAACTTACTGGGCATCCAGAACGTGGCCGTGACTCAGGTGATGACGCCTCGCCCGGTGGTGTTTCGTGTCGAAGCAACCACCACGATTAATGAGTTTCTTGCCGAACACAAAGAGACACCGTTCTCTCGCCCGCTGGTTTACAGCGAGCAGAAAGACAACATCATCGGTTTTGTGCACCGTTTGGAGCTGTTTAAACTGCAACAAGCAGGACAAGGCGAAAAGCAGTTGGGCGCGGTGATGCGACCCATTCACGTGATACTTAATAATATGCCACTGCCGAAAGTGTTTGACCAAATGATGGCAAAACGTCTGCAACTGGCCATCGTGGTGGATGAATATGGCACAGTGCAAGGCCTAGTGACACTGGAAGATATTTTCGAGTACTTGCTTGGTGAGGAGATCATCGACGAAGCGGACAAAAGCAGCGACATGCAGCAGTTGGCGTATCAGCGTTGGGAGCGCTGGAAAACCAAACACGGCATGATTGAAAGCCGTGACGATGAAGATGAAGAGGTAAACCTCGAAAAAATCAGATCGCGCTAAGCAGACAGCAAAAAGGCTCCGATGGAGCCTTTTTTACTTTTCCGCTTACAGTTCGATACCGATGTTGCTCACGGGCTCATCTCGGAGCTCTTGGCGTAAATCTTTGATCAGATCGATATCGCGCTCTTGTGCTTCACGCAACGGACGGAAAATCGCCCACTGAACATCCCACTCGGCACAAACCGCTTCATTGGCTTTCTGATTGTCATTGGTGATCGGCTCACTGCCTTGCGCTTGCTCTAAATCCGCCACGGTTTGCACCGATTGTTGGCTAATTTTGATCATCGAATCGAACAGATAGTCGCGATCCAACAAACCATGCAATAAAGTAGAGAGTGCCTGACACGCATCCATCGCAGGATAGACCGCATAAAGATCAAACTCTTCAGCGCTAGGGAACAACTCTTCCAACTTCTCAAGTTGACGCTCAAAATTCACTTTGGCATTTTTCACCGTGAGAATTTCCCATACACTATCTAAAATGTTGCGATAGTTGCGGGGCTCAGCAAAGCCAGTGTTGTCACAAAACATGGCGTAGTTGGGGTACATTCGTTCACACAAACACACCATAAAGGTGATTTGTTGCCAAGGTTCCAGTTTTTCTAAACGAACCTGAAGTGGATTTTGTAGCATAGTCACTCAATCATTGCGGAAAAAGACAGCGGAAGTGTACTTGATTCGCCAACGGGAAAAAAGTTATGCATCATTCAGAGCACAAGATTTTCATCCTCACTGAAGAGAACCAGAGCTATCACGACCTGCTCTTGAGCCATTCCCTCCCGGAATTGACGATCACCCAAGACCCCGCTGAGGCAGATATCGTGTTAGCCGCCCCGCCGAAAATCGCCGATAAGCTCGATCAATTCCCTAAATTGCAATGGCTGCAATCGACCTATGCCGGGGTCAACGCACTGATGCCATCCGGCCTGCGTCGTGACTACACGCTTACCAATGTGCGTGGCATTTTTGGCCCGCTGATCGCAGAATATGTGCTGGGTTATAGCATTGCTCACTGGCGCCACTTGCCGCTCTACGCGCAACAGCAGCAGCAACGCCAGTGGCAACCGCACCTCTACACCTCTTTGCAAGGCAAACGGGTGGTCATTTTGGGTACGGGCAGCATTGGTAACCATCTTGCACACGTCTGCTCCGCGATGGGGCTGCACACCATGGGCATAAACCGCACCGGTATTCCACCGACGGGCAGCCATTTTCATCAGACCTATCACATCAATGAATTGGCCGCGGCGTTAACGCAAGCAGACATCGTCGTCAACACGCTTCCCAGCACCGAGCAGACAAAACATTTACTCAACCAAGCCAGTTTGAGCCACTGCCGCCAAGTCTTGCTGTTTAACGTTGGCCGTGGTGATGTATTGGATAATGCGGCACTGCTGCTGGCACTCAAGAACCGTTGGGTTGAGCACGCCTTTTTGGATGTGTTTGAGCAAGAGCCGCTGCCAAACGATCATCCATTTTGGGGGTTAAAACAAATCACCATCACACCACACATTGCAGCCTTGAGCTTTGCAGAACAAGTGGTAGAGATTTTTGCCGAGAATTACCAACGCTGGATTGAGGGCTACCCACTCAACTACCAAGTCAGCTTCGCCAAGGGCTATTAAGCTGTGGCTCTCGATACTTTATTAAGGCAGATCCGAGCCTGCCAAGTGTGTGCCTCCGCCTTGCCGCTAGGTGCTAACCCTGTGGTTCAAGCTCACTCAGAGGCGAAGATTTTGATCATCGGACAGGCGCCCGGGACCAAAGTGCATCAAACCTCCATACCTTGGAACGATGCCAGCGGCAATCGTTTAAGAGAGTGGCTCGACCTCGACAAAACCACCTTTTATGACCCCAAACAGGTGGCCATTATGCCAATGGGCTTTTGCTATCCCGGTCGCGGGCAATCGGGCGATCTTCCGCCACGGAAAGAATGCGCGCCCCTATGGCATGAGGCGCTGCTCAAGCACTTAGCCAATATTGAACTGACGCTACTGATTGGCCAGTACGCACAAAACTACTATTTAACTGACAAACCCAAAACGCTGACAGAAACGGTTCAACGCTGGCAAGACTGGCTGCCCACCTATCTGCCGCTACCGCATCCGTCCCCAAGAAACACGCTGTGGCTGCGTAATAATCCTTGGTTTGAAGAGCAAACCGTGGCCTATATCCGCCAACGCGTACACCAACTGCTGTGATACAAACGTCTGGTTAAAGAGCTTTAGGCTCATGGCAAACCCAAAACCCTTGCAAGCCCAATCACTGAGCATAAAAAAACCAGCCGAGGCTGGTTTTTTCACATCATCACGTTATTGATGGTAGGGCTTGGAGAGCTCATGCACGGCGTCAACAAACACGCCTGCGTTTTCTGGTGGAACGTCAAGATGAATGCCGTGCCCCAAGTTAAACACGTGCCCGGTTCCACCTTGGCCAAATCCTTCAAGAATGGTCGCCACCTCTTCACGGATACGATCATGCGGCGCATACAACATGGAGGGGTCCATATTACCTTGCAAGGCCACTTTATCTCCCACGCGCGCTTTAGCATCGGCAATGTTGATGGTCCAATCAAGGCCCACAGCGTCACAACCTGTTGCGGCTATTTGCTCCAGCCACATGCCGCCGTTCTTGGTGAACAGGGTGACCGGCACTCGGCGACCGTCATTTTCACGTATCAGCCCATCAACGATTTTATGCATGTACTGCAGCGAGAATAGGTTGTAGTCACGCGGAGTCAACACGCCACCCCAAGTGTCAAACACCATCACCGATTGCGCACCAGCTTTGATCTGCGCGTTGAGGTACTCGATAACGCTATCGGCGAGTTTATCGAGCAGCAGGTGCAGCGTTTGCGGCTCGGCGTACATCATCTTTTTGATCTTAGTGAAGGCTTTCGAGCTGCCCCCTTCAACCATGTAGGTTGCCAGTGTCCACGGGCTGCCTGAGAAACCGATCAACGGCACTTCGCCTTGCAGATCTTTGCGGATTTGGCGCACGGCATTCATGACGTATTGCAGTTCACCTTCTGGATCGGGCAGGCCTATCTTATCCACGTCCGCTTTGCAGGTTATCGGCTTATCGAATACCGGGCCTTCGCCCGCCGAGAAACGCAAACCCAGCCCCATGGCATCTGGAATAGTCAAAATGTCCGAAAAAAGAATGGCCGCATCAAGAGGAAAACGGCGCAGCGGCTGGAGTGTCACTTCTGAGGCCAACTCAGCGTTGCGGCATAAAGACATAAAATCGCCAGCTTGAGCACGAGTCGCGCGATACTCAGGTAAATAGCGACCAGCCTGACGCATCATCCATACTGGGGTGCAATCCACTGGCTGCTTGAGCAAAGCACGTAGATAGCGGTCATTTTTTAATTCAGTCATTCCGTCTTTCCAGTTGTTAGGCTTTCTTATAAGGGCGACATTCTATCACTGATTTGAGAGAAAAAGCGGCATGCTTTGCGTCCTAGATCAAGTTATTAACGTTTAAATCAATGCTTAGTTTGCACCCAACCAGTAACAGTGTTAAAAATTTGTTCGCTAGCGAAAACTACAATTATAAACCGAGCACTCAGTGCTTGGCATCTCATAACGACATCTTACTTACCCCCTCCCTCTCGGAGGGTTTTTTTTATTTAATTTCAAGAAATTAAACCAGTACACACTGGCCAGAAGTGGCAAATAGGCCGCCACTTGACCGCCTTTGAATAGGTGATTTTTGCACCGCACTGCCATACTCGCAGAAGTAACCCCAAGCTAAGGTTGGCGTAATACACTTCACACCGATTGGAGTTTTCGTCCATCAAATGTCAGCGGCTATATCGAGCAGTGTTTGTTCGATTAACGCTCTAGCAATCGTGCCAACAGGCGCGACCTCAGGCATAGTGCCTAGTCCAAACCACTGGGCATCACTGAGTTCGGAATAGTCGGGCTTTATCTCACCACCAGCATAATCGGCGAGAAAGGCCATCATCATACTTGAAGGAAATGCCCAAGGCTGGCTACCAAAGTAGCGAATATTGGTCACATCAATCCCGGTCTCTTCTTTTACTTCTCGCGCCACACACTGCTCTAAGGTTTCACCCACTTCAAGGAAACCAGCAATCACAGTGTACATGCCATTGCGATGTCTAGGATGTTGTGCCAACAGAATCTCCTGTTGCTTGCGCACCGCAACGATAATGCAGGGAAAAATGCGGGGATAATGCAAAGTACGACAATCGGCACATTGCATCGCCAACTGATTGTGATTGAGATGGGTACGCCCGCCACACTGCGGACAAAAGCGGAGAGTTTGCGTCATGTGGCCGTACTGCACGGCTTTACTTATCAGCAGAAACAAGGCTTCGTCGAAGTGGAGGCATTCACGCAGTGAGATCATCGGCAGACTCAGCTCAAGCTCTGCTTCATTGAGCCACATGACGTCATGTCCTTGATAGCTTCCTACTTTTATTGCCTTATCACTGTCGAGCGAAAACTGGCTGGCTAAACCAAAAGGTAGAGCCCCATCTACCAGCCAAACTTCGCTGCCCGAGACTACACACCAGTAGCATACCCGGTTCTGTTTATTGTCGATGTCAGATAACATTCTCGATCCTCACTGCTTGCAGTTCGTTCATTTTACTGGCAATCTAAATTCATACCAGAGTTTGTTATCACATTGACATCTGGATATAAATTCTAGTAAGGACAATAGGTTGCATCTTCGAGATTGCTATGAAGATTGTGGCTTTACTAGGCAAAGGAAAAGATCACAGGTTCGGTGATCAGATCATGAGGGCATGGTCATGCTAAAAAAATTCAAACAAACGCAAGAACAATGGGGCGGCTCCAGTGAAGTGATTGATCACTGGTTAGAGACCAGACAATCGCTGATTGTGGAGTATTGCAAGCTTGCAGCTTTACAGCCTTGTATCAACAAGACGAATGTACTCGAACTTCCGACTCCCGACGAACTGCAGCATTTCTGCCAAGAACTGGTGGATTACATCTCTGAAGGTCATTTTAAAGTCTACGATATGGTGATGAACAAGTGGCGTGCTACTGGCTTTGAAATCACGCAAGAGATCCATGACACTTATGCTCGCATCGTGCTAACCACCGATCCACTGCTCAACTTTACTGATCAATACGCCAGTGTCGATGAAGAAGATACGCTAGACCGTTTTGACAAAGATCTCTCTCGCTTGGGTGAAATACTGGAAATGCGTTTTGAAGTGGAAGATCAACTCATCCAGTTGATCGCTGACAGCCTGTCAGTCCCGCCAGGGGCTTGAAGTACAGGCAACGAAAAACGATTGATTTAACAGTAACAACAGCAACAACAGCCACAAAAAAGGCACCCGAAGGTGCCTTTTTGATTTCTCAACGATTACTCGTCTGAAGAGAAGCCTGCGTTTAGCAGTGCAGCAAGGTTATCAGTTGCTTGTGCAGCCGATGGGCCTTCCTGTGCTTGCGCACGTTTCGCTTGACGATCTTGGTGATACGCAAAACCAGTACCAGCCGGGATCAGACGACCAACGATAACGTTCTCTTTCAGGCCACGCAGATCATCACGCTTACCAGAAACAGCCGCTTCAGTCAGTACGCGAGTCGTTTCTTGGAACGATGCCGCAGAGATAAACGACTCAGTAGCAAGAGATGCTTTGGTAATACCTAGCAGCTCACGTTCGAAACGTGCTGGCTCTTTGCCTTCCGCTTCTAGATTGCGGTTAGCAATCTTCACTTGCGCGTATTCTACTGTCTCACCTGGTAGGAACTCAGAGTCACCAGCGTGAGTAATAGTACACTTACGAAGCATCTGACGAACGATGGTTTCGATGTGCTTGTCGTTAATCTTAACGCCTTGCAAACGGTAAACTTCCTGAACTTCATTGGCGATGTACTGAGTCACAGCGTGGATACCACGTAGACGCAGGATATCGTGTGGCGCTTCTGGACCGTCAGCGATAACATCGCCACGTTCCACACGCTCACCTTCAAATACGTTCAGCTGACGGTGCTTAGGAATCATCTCTTCATACGTATCACCACCCTCACGAGTAATGATCAAGCGACGCTTACCTTTAGTCTCTTTACCGTAGCTTACTGTACCTGTGTGTTCAGCAAGAATTGCAGGTTCTTTTGGTCGACGCGCTTCGAACAAGTCAGCAACGCGTGGTAGACCACCGGTGATGTCCTTGTTACCGCCCGATTTCTGAGGAATACGAGCAAGCGTGTCACCGATACCCACTTCGGTGCCATCTTCGATGTTGACGATCGCTTTACCTGGTAGGAAGTACTGCGCCGGCATATCGGTACCTGGGATCATCACGTCGTTGCCTTTCTCGTCGACAAGTTTGATCGCTGGACGCATATCTTTACCTGCCGCAGGGCGAGCCGCCGCATCGGTCACTTCGCTTGAAGATAGACCGGTCAGATCATCGGTTTGACGTGAAACAGTCACACCATCAATCATGTCAACGAATTGAACACGACCTGCCACTTCAGTGATGATTGGCATGGTGTGCGCTTCCCAGTTCGCGACCGTTTCACCAGCCGTTACTGCATCGCCATCCGCTTTGTTCAGTGTCGAACCGTAAGGCAGTTTGTGTTTCTCTTTGGTACGGCCGAACTCATCCATAATGGTCAGTTCAGATGCACGCGAAGTGATAACCAGTTTGCCTGCTTTGTTCACAACGAACTTCGCATTGTTCAGCTTCACAGAACCGTTGTTCTTCACTTGGATGCTGTTTTCCGCTGCTGCTGTCGATGCCGCACCACCGATGTGGAACGTACGCATCGTTAGCTGTGTACCCGGTTCACCGATAGACTGAGCGGCGATAACGCCGACGGCTTCGCCTTGGTTCACTAGGTGACCACGCGCTAGGTCACGACCGTAACACAGTGCACAACAACCGTAGTCTGAATCACAGGTTACCACTGAACGTACTTTGATCTTATCAACTGAGTTTTCGTTGATGATCTGGCACCATTTCTCATCCAACAGCGTATTGCGTGGGATCAGAACTTCTTCTGTGCCTGGCTTAACGATGTCTTCTGCCACCACACGGCCAAGAGCAAGTTCAGTTAGCGCAACTTTAACGTCACCACCTTCGATGTGCGGCATCATTTCAATGCCTTCAGGGGTGCCACAGTCGTGCTCGTAAACTACTACGTCTTGTGCAACGTCAACGAGACGACGAGTTAGGTAACCCGAGTTCGCTGTTTTCAGTGCCGTATCCGCCAGACCCTTACGAGCACCGTGCGTTGAGATAAAGTACTGAAGTACGTTTAGACCTTCTTTAAAGTTTGCCGTGATCGGCGTTTCGATGATTGAACCATCTGGACGCGCCATCAGACCACGCATACCCGCTAGCTGACGAATCTGAGCTGCAGAACCACGAGCACCTGAGTCCGCCATCATGTAGATGCTGTTGAACGACTCTTGTTGCTCTTCTTCACCGTCACGGTTGATGACCGTTTCAGAAGAGAGGTTCTCCATCATCGCTTTCGCAACGCGATCGTTGGTCGATGCCCAAATATCGATCACTTTGTTGTAGCGTTCGCCTGCCGTTACCAGACCAGATTGGTACTGCTCTTGGATTTCGCGTACTTCTTCTTCCGCTTCGGCGATTTCAGTGTACTTAGCCGGTGGTACAACCATATCGTCGATACCAACTGATACGCCAGACAGTGCTGCGTAAGCAAAACCGGTGTACATGATTTGGTCAGCGAAGATTACGGTGTCTTTCAGACCGAGCTTACGGTACGCCTCGTTAAGTAGGTTAGAAATCTGCTTCTTACCTAGCTTTTGGTTAACGATGCTGAACGGTAGGCCTTTCGGTACGATTTGCCACAACATGGCACGGCCGATAGTGGTATCCACCATCTTGGTTTCTGTTGTGCTGTGACCATCTTCGTCTACCACAGTCTCAGTGATACGAACTTTAACGCGCGCGTGCAGTGCCGCTGTCTTAGTGCGGTATGCTTTTTCCGCTTCAGCAGGACCGGCTAGGTACATGCCTTCGCCTTTCGCGTTGATCATTTCACGAGTCATGTAGTACAGACCCAATACCACGTCCTGAGAAGGTACGATGATAGGGTCGCCCGATGCTGGCGACAGAATGTTGTTTGTCGACATCATCAGAGTACGAGCTTCAAGCTGTGCCTCTAGCGTTAGAGGTACGTGAACCGCCATTTGGTCACCGTCGAAGTCCGCGTTGTACGCCGCACACACAAGTGGGTGTAGCTGAATCGCTTTACCTTCGATCAGTACTGGTTCGAACGCCTGAATACCAAGACGGTGAAGTGTTGGTGCACGGTTAAGTAGCACTGGGTGTTCACGGATCACTTCGTCCAGGATATCCCAAACGACCGCTTCTTCACGCTCAACCATCTTCTTCGCTGCTTTGATTGTCGTCGCTAGGCCACGAGTCTCAAGCTTGCTGTAGATGAATGGTTTGAATAGCTCAAGTGCCATCTTCTTAGGAAGACCACACTGGTGCAGACGCAGGTATGGACCTACTGTGATTACAGAACGGCCAGAGTAGTCTACACGTTTACCTAGCAGGTTCTGACGGAAACGACCCTGTTTACCCTTGATCATATCAGCAAGAGATTTCAGAGGACGCTTGTTCGAACCTGTGATCGCACGACCGCGACGGCCGTTATCTAGTAGCGCATCAACAGACTCTTGCAGCATACGTTTTTCGTTACGTACGATGATGTCCGGAGCAGCAAGCTCTAGAAGACGCTTCAAACGGTTGTTACGGTTGATCACACGACGGTATAGGTCGTTCAGGTCTGAAGTCGCAAAGCGGCCGCCATCTAGCGGTACTAGAGGACGTAGATCTGGCGGCAGAACTGGAAGTACCGTTAAGATCATCCACTCTGGGTTGTTGCCAGATTGCACGAACGCTTCTACTAGCTTGAGACGCTTAGTTAGCTTCTTACGCTTAGTTTCAGAGTTAGTGGTATCGAGCTCTTCGCGCATCTGCTCAGCTTCAGCGTGCAGATCCATCGAACCTAGTAGGTCTTTGATCGCTTCCGCACCCATCTTAGCCGTGAACTCGTCGCCCCACTCTTCTAGGCGATCCAGATACTCTTCTTCCGTCAGCATTTGGCCTTTTTCAAGATCCGTCATACCCGGTTCAGTCACTACGTACATTTCGAAGTACAGAACGCGTTCGATATCACGTAGTGGGATATCCATCAGCAGACCGATACGAGACGGTAGCGATTTCAGGAACCAGATGTGAGCCACTGGAGAAGCTAGCTCGATGTGGCCCATACGGTCACGACGAACTTTAGTTTGCGTAACTTCAACGCCACACTTCTCACAGATCACGCCACGGTGCTTGAGACGCTTATATTTGCCACAAAGACACTCGTAGTCTTTTACCGGGCCAAAGATACGCGCACAGAACAGACCATCGCGCTCAGGTTTGAACGTACGATAGTTGATCGTTTCAGGTTTTTTCACTTCACCAAAAGACCATGAACGAATCATGTCTGGTGAAGACAGACCGATTTTGATTGCATCAAATTCTTCGGTCTTATGCTGTGCTTTCAGAAAGTTTAATAAGTCTTTCACAATCAGCTCCTGTAAGGAGTTAAAAGTAGCCTGCCTCTCGACAGACTACTTTCTACCAAATAACCCGGAAGGATTACTCTTCGTCTTCTAGCTCGATGTTGATACCCAGCGAGCGGATCTCTTTCAACAGTACGTTGAACGATTCTGGCATGCCAGGTTCCATCGCGTGGTTACCATCTACGATGTTCTTATACATCTTAGTACGGCCGTTCACGTCGTCCGACTTAACGGTAAGCATTTCTTGTAGCGTGTAAGCCGCACCGTATGCTTCCAGTGCCCATACTTCCATCTCACCGAAACGCTGACCACCGAACTGAGCTTTACCACCCAGTGGCTGCTGAGTCACTAGGCTGTACGAACCTGTTGAACGAGCGTGCATCTTGTCATCAACCAAGTGGTTCAGTTTCAGCATGTACATGTAGCCGACAGTAACCGGACGCTCAAACGCATCACCGGTACGGCCATCAAACAGTGTAAGCTGACCAGACTCAGGGAGATCCGCCAGTTTTAGAAGCTCTTTAATTGACTTCTCAGACGCACCATCAAAGACCGGAGTCGCGATCGGTAGACCGCCACGTAGGTTGTGAACCAGAGTACGAACTTCATCATCAGACAGAGAAGCAATGTCTACTTTCTGGCGAGTTTCGCCTAGGTCGTAAACTTTTTGCAGGAATTCGCGGAATTTCGCCAGTTCTTGCTGCTCTTTGACCATCTGGTTGATCTTGTCGCCGATACCTTTCGCTGCCAGACCTAAGTGAACTTCTAGGATCTGACCGATGTTCATACGCGAAGGTACACCCAGTGGGTTCAGTACGATATCAACTGGCTGACCGTTTTCGTCGTATGGCATGTCTTCAACAGGGTTGATCTTAGAGATTACACCCTTGTTACCGTGACGACCCGCCATCTTATCACCAGGCTGGATACGACGTTTCACCGCTAGGTAAACTTTCACGATCTTCAGTACGCCAGGCGCTAGGTCATCACCTTGAGTGATCTTACGACGCTTGGTTTCAAACTTCTTGTCGAAGTCTGCTTTCAGCTCGTCGTACTGCTCTGCAAGTTGCTCAAGCTGAGTTTGCAGTGCGTCATCTTCAAGAGTCAGCTCTAGCCACTTCTTACGTTCAGTACCGTCCAGTTTCGCTTCAGAGTAACCGCCAGAAAGAAGCACGGCTTTCACACGGTTGAGAAGACCACCTTCCAGAATTTGGAACTCTTCTGTTAGGTCTTTCTTCGCTTCTTTCAGCTGCATGTGTTCAATTTCAAGCGCACGCTTGTCTTTCTCTACGCCATCGCGAGTGAAGACTTGAACATCAATGATGGTACCTGAAACTGAGTTTGGTACACGCAGTGACGTATCTTTAACGTCAGATGCTTTTTCACCGAAGATAGCGCGTAGCAGCTTCTCTTCAGGAGTGAGCTGAGTTTCACCTTTCGGTGTCACTTTACCCACAAGGATGTCACCACCCTTCACTTCTGCACCGATGTAAACGATACCTGACTCGTCCAGTTTAGACAGAGCCGATTCACCAACGTTTGGAATATCCGCTGTGATCTCTTCCGAACCCAGCTTAGTATCACGCGCCACACACGTCAGTTCTTGAATGTGGATAGTCGTGAAACGGTCTTCTTGAACAACGCGCTCAGAAACTAAGATCGAGTCTTCGAAGTTGTAACCGTTCCAAGGCATGAACGCGATACGCATGTTCTGGCCAAGTGCAAGTTCACCAAGGTCGGTTGAAGGACCGTCAGCAAGCACATCACCACGCAGTACTGGCTCACCCGGCATCACACATGGACGCTGGTTGATACAGGTGTTTTGGTTAGAACGCGTGTATTTGGTCAGGTTGTAGATATCGATACCCGCTTCACCAGGAATCAACTCTTCTTCGTTAACCTTAACGACGATACGAGAAGCATCAACAGACTGGATAACACCGCCGCGTTTCGCCACCGCAGTTACACCAGAGTCCACTGCTACGTTACGCTCAATACCAGTACCAACCAGAGGCTTGTCTGCTTTCAGTGTTGGTACGGCCTGACGTTGCATGTTCGCACCCATCAAGGCACGGTTCGCATCGTCGTGTTCCAGGAATGGGATCAGCGATGCCGCAATAGATACCACCTGGTTAGTCGCAACGTCCATGTAATCAACATGTTCGCGTGGGTGTAGACCCGATTCACCTTTCTGACGAGCAGTGATCAGTTCATCGGCGAAAGTACCTTCTTCCGTTAGCGCGGCGTTCGCCTGAGCGATAACGAATTGGCCTTCTTCGATAGCCGATAGGTAATCCACTTCGTCTGTCACGATACCATCGATAACACGGCGGTATGGGGTTTCAAGGAAACCGTACTCGTTACAACGAGCAAACGCAGACAGCGAGTTGATAAGACCGATGTTCGGACCTTCAGGCGTTTCGATAGGACATAGACGGCCGTAGTGCGTTACGTGTACGTCTCGAACTTCAAAGCCAGCACGCTCACGAGTCAGACCACCAAGACCCAAGGCAGAAATACGACGCTTGTGCGTGACTTCTGATAGTGGGTTGTTCTGGTCCATAAACTGAGATAGCTGAGAAGAGCCGAAGAACTCTTTCACTGCCGCAGAGATTGGCTTGGCATTGATCAAGTCTTGTGGCATTACCGCATCAAGATCGCCTAGGCTTAGGCGCTCTTTCACAGCACGCTCAACACGTACTAGACCAACACGGAATTGGTTCTCTGCCATTTCGCCAACGCTACGGATACGACGGTTACCTAGGTGGTCGATATCGTCCACTTCACCGATGCCGTTGCGGATAGCGATAAGCTTTTTCATCACCTCGACGATATCAGTTTCGTCAAGAGTGCCTTGCTCTTGCGCGTCTTCACGACCGATAGAGCTGTTGAACTTCATGCGGCCAACAGTCGACAGGTCGTAACGTTCTTCAGAGAAGAACAGGCTTTCAAATAGGGCTTCTGCCGCTTCTTTCGTTGGTGGCTCACCAGGGCGCATCATGCGGTAGATTTCTACCAGTGCAGAAATACGATCAACAGTGCTGTCAATACGTAGGGTTTCTGACATGAATGGACCGTGGTCAAGATCGTTGGTAAACAGAACTTGCAACGACTTGTGACCTGCTTGCGACAGGTTAGCCAACGCTTCTAGGCTGATTTCTTGGTTCGCCGCAACAATGATCTCGCCAGTCGCTTCATTGATGTAATCTTTTGAAGAAACTTTACCAACGATGTACTCAACAGGTACTTCGATGTGATCAACGCCATCTTTCTCTAGCTGGCGGATATGACGAGCCGTTACACGACGACCTTTCTCAACGTAAACGTTGCCATTCGCTTCGATATCAAAAGAAGCCGTTTCACCACGCAGACGTTCTGGAACTAGCTCCATCATCAGCGTCTGGTCTTTTACTTCGAAATTCACTTTTTCGAAGAAAATATCCAAGATCTCTGCGGTGGTCTTGCCTAGTGCGCGAAGAATGATCGTTGACGGCAGCTTACGACGACGGTCGATACGTACGTACAGGTTGTCCTTAGGATCGAACTCAAAGTCAAGCCATGAACCACGGTAAGGAATGATACGCGCGTTGTAGAGAACTTTACCTGAAGAGTGAGTCTTACCCTTATCGCTGTCGAAGAACACACCTGGGCTTCGGTGCAGCTGGGATACGATAACTCGCTCGGTACCGTTGATTACGAAGGTACCATTGTCCGTCATGAGTGGAATTTCACCCATGTAGACTTCTTGTTCTTTAATGTCTTTTACAGTACCTGCTGGTGCGTCTTTATCGAAGATCACCAGGCGCAGTTTAACGCGCAGTGGTTTTGAATAAGTTACGCCACGGATTTGACATTCTTTAACATCAAAAACTGGCTCACCAAGACGGTAGCTAACGTATTGCAGCTCTGAATTGCCGTTGTAACTCTGAATAGGGAATACAGAACGGAAAGCAGCCTCAAGACCGTATTGCCCTTCAGGATCCTGTTCGATAAATTTATCGAACGAATCGAGCTGGATCGATAGCAGGTATGGAATGTCCAAAACTTGTGGACGAGTACCAAAGTCCTTACGGATGCGCTTTTTCTCGGTATAAGAGTAAACCATGGGGTTCCTCAGCTCGCTGATAAGTGACCCAAACTGTCCGCCCACACCTAGTTACTTAAGGGGGGTAAGGGACAGAGACTAAATGGCTGTTTACTGTAGTGACACTTCATTGCGATTGAATGAAATGTTTTTTGCATGGATATCAGGCGCTTAAACAGCGGGAAAATTCGCCTATACCCTACAGCGCAAAAAGGCCGGTGGTCATTAAACCACCAGCCAATAGCCGTTAGGCTAAGAGACTAAGTAATAATTACTTGATCTCAACAGTTGCACCAGCTTCTTCTAGCTCTTTCTTCAGAGCTTCAGCTTCAGCTTTCTCAACGCCTTCTTTCAGAGCCGCTGGAGCGCCGTCAACTAGAGCTTTCGCTTCTTTCAGGCCTAGACCAGTTGCGCCACGTACTGCTTTGATAACAGCAACTTTGTTCGCACCAGCAGAAGCTAGGATTACGTTGAATTCAGTTTGCTCTTCAACAGCTGCTGCTGCTGGGCCACCTGCTACAACTGCAGCTGCAGCAGTAACACCGAATTTTTCTTCCATTGCAGAGATCAGTTCAACAACTTGTGTTACAGACATTTCTGCGATAGCGTCTAGGATTTGCTCGTTAGTAATAGACATAACAATTCTCTTTTAAGTCAACAATAAGTTTATTAAGCAACCAGTAAAAAGCAATGCGAATTACGCAGCTTCTTTTTGATCGCGGACAGCAGCGATAGTACGTACCAGCTTGCCAGCAGAAGCTTCTTTCAGACACATCATCAGACGTGCGATTGCTTCGTCGTAAGTTGGTAGTGTTGCTAGTACTTCAGCGTCAGTTAGCGCGCCTTCAAATGCAGCAGCTTTGATCTCGAAGTTTTTGTTCTCTTTAGCGAAGTCTTTGAAAAGACGCGCTGCAGCACCTGGGTGCTCGTTAGAGAACGCGATTAGAGAAGGACCAGTGAAAGTCTCTGTTAGACACTCGTACTGAGTACCTTCAACCGCACGGCGTGCTAGTGTGTTACGCACAACTTTCATGTAAACACCCGCTTCACGAGCTTGTTTACGTAGAGAAGTCATTGCGCCAACTTCAACGCCACGAGAATCAGCTACAACTGCAGAAAGTGCACCAGCGGCTGCTTCGTTGACTTCAGCAACAATTGCTTTTTTGTCTTGAAGATTTAAAGCCATCTTGGATTAACTCCTGGTTGTTGTTACACCACTCACTATTATCACAACAGTGAGAGCTATTGAGGTGCTTTTCCCAGAAGAAAGGTAACTATTTACATAGAGCTTTCTGTCAGTTCGGGCACCATCTACGTAGGACAATTAAGTCTAACATTCGCTAGACACCTACGGTCTTGGACGGAGACTGGGTCTTAATTCAGCCAAGTAAAGATTTACTCAAAGAACCAAGCTTCAGCCCCAACCACAAATATTAGGCGCAAAATTATACACAAATTTTGCGCCTAAGCAAATAGATTATGCTTGAGTGCTCAGGCTAGCCTGATCAACAGCAACACCAGCACCCATAGTAGTAGAGATGCTTACTTTCTTCAGGTAAGTACCCTTAGCTGAAGATGGTTTAGCTTTCTTCAGAGCCACTAGAAGTGCTTCTAGGTTCTCTTTGATCTGCTCTGCAGAGAAGTCAGCTTTACCAATAGTAGAGTGGATGATGCCGTTTTTGTCGTTACGGTAACGAACCTGACCCGCTTTCGCGTTCTTAACCGCTTCAGCAACGTTAGGAGTTACAGTACCAACTTTCGGGTTTGGCATTAGACCGCGAGGACCTAGGATAGTACCTAGTTGACCTACAACGCGCATTGCATCTGGAGAAGCAACCACTACGTCAAAGTCCATTACGCCTTTTTTCACTTGCTCAGCAAGATCTTCCATACCAACCAGATCTGCGCCAGCTGCTTTAGCAGCTTCAGCGTTTGCACCTTGTGCAAATACTGCAACGCGGATGTCACGGCCAGTACCGTGTGGCAGTACAGTTGCACCACGTACGTTTTGGTCAGATTTACGAGCGTCGATGCCTAGGTTAACAGCAACGTCTACAGACTCAACAAACTTAGCAGTAGCCAGTTCTTTCAGTAGAGCAACAGCTTCGTTGATGTCGTATTCACGAGTTGCATCAACTTTTTCGCGGATTACGCGCATGCGCTTAGTTAGTTTTGCCATGATATTAACCCTCTACCACTAGGCCCATTGAACGAGCAGTACCTGCGATAGAACGCTTCATCGCTTCGATGTCAGCACCAGTCATGTCAGCCGCTTTCGCTTCTGCAATTTCTTGGATTTGAGCGTCAGTTACAGTACCCACTTTTTCAGTGTTTGGACGACCTGAACCAGACTTGATACCTGCTGCTTTCTTCAGAAGAACTGCTGCTGGAGAAGTCTTAGTTACGAACGTGAAAGAACGGTCGCTGTATACAGTGATAACAACAGGAACAGGAAGACCTTTTTCCATTGATTCTGTTTTCGCGTTAAACGCTTTACAGAATTCCATGATGTTAACACCACGTTGACCTAGTGCAGGACCAACTGGTGGACTTGGGTTCGCCATACCAGCAGCAACTTGCAGCTTGATATAAGCTTCAACTTTCTTAGCCATGATAATACCTAAATGTTTGGGTTCAGACGCTGATCGCCGATCAGCTCCCCGTGATTAACAATTCTCTTTACTTCACTTTGAAGTAAAAAGGCGCGAAATTATAGTCATAATTCGCGCCTCAGACAACCCTTAAAAAGGTGTTTTTTTAATCAAGCTTTTCCACTTGACCAAATTCAAGCTCAACCGGTGTTGCACGACCAAAGATCGATACAGACACTTTCAGGCGGCTCTTCTCGTAATCCACTTCTTCAACCGTACCGTTGAAGTCCGCAAACGGACCTTCGTTGACGCGAACCACTTCACCCACTTCGTACATAGTACGTGGACGAGGCGCTTCACTCGCTTTCTCAAGACGGTTAAGAATGGCGTCCGCTTCTTTATCAGTGATAGGCGCAGGACGATCGGAAGTACCACCAATGAAGCCCATGACACGCGGCACACTGCGAACCAGGTGCCATGATTCATCATTCATAATCATCTGAACGAGGACGTAGCCCGGAAAGAACTTGCGCTCAGATTTGCGACGCTGACCAGCGCGCATCTCAACGACTTCTTCAGTCGGCACGAGAACTTCACCAAAGTGCTCTTCCATACCATGCATTTTGATGTGCTCACGAAGAGACTGGGCGACACGGCCTTCAAATCCAGAGAAGGCTTGAACCACATACCAGCGTTTTTTAGGAGCTTCACTCATGAATTTAAACCCTCTATACTCCAGTTGCGAAAGCAATGAGACGAACCATAATGCCGTCAATACCCCACAGTACCAGAGCCATTACAATACTTACGGCCAAAACGATCAAAGTAGTTTGCATGGTTTCCTGACGAGTCGGCCAAACCACTTTACGAACTTCCATACGGGATTCGCGTGCAAAAGCGATCGCTTCTTTGCCTTTTGACGTTGTTGCCGCAACGCCAAGCGCGGCAGCAATCAACACGATTACACCTGCAGCACGAACTACTACAGACATTTCACCATACAGGTAATTACCCACAACAGCGGCAGCAAGCAGTACGAAAGTGATTACCCACTTAAACGTATCCGCTGCACTTGAGCTATCAGGAGTTTCAGCATTATTTGCTTTCATAAAACCAACCTGTCACAAGTCTTACTATAGACGACAACAGCCCCGCTGTTGCAGGGCAAACACCATATCGCTGAATTCAAGCTCAGCGCACTCTTACGACTAAGCGACATTGCTCAATCACAATTCTTCACTCAAGATAACCCTGCCTAAGAAAGCAGCAAAGATTATATTGAGCGTAGAAAAAGGGCATCAAATGATGCCCTTTTTACTACTGGTTCGTCAAATCTTATTCAAAGATTTTCGCAACAACACCAGCACCTACTGTACGGCCGCCTTCACGGATCGCGAAACGTAGACCTTCGTCCATCGCGATTGGTGCGATCAGCTCAACAGTCATCTTGATGTTGTCGCCTGGCATTACCATTTCTACGCCTTCTGGTAGCTCGATGTTACCAGTTACGTCAGTTGTACGGAAGTAGAACTGTGGACGGTAGCCTTTGAAGAATGGAGTGTGACGACCACCTTCATCTTTAGACAGTACGTATACTTCTGACTCGAACTTAGTGTGTGGAGTGATTGAACCTGGCTTAGCAAGTACTTGGCCACGTTCTACTTCGTCACGCTTAGTACCACGTAGTAGTGCACCAACGTTCTCACCTGCACGACCTTCGTCTAGCAGTTTACGGAACATCTCAACACCAGTACAAGTAGTCGTTGTGGTCTCTTTGATACCAACGATCGCAACTTCATCACCCACTCTCAGGATACCGCGCTCGATACGGCCAGTTACTACTGTACCACGACCTTGGATTGAGAATACGTCTTCGATTGGCATCAGGAACGGCATGTCTACTGCACGCTCTGGCTCTGGGATGTAGTTGTCTAGCGCTTCTGCTAGTTCTACGATTTTCGCTTCCCACTGCTCTTCGCCGTTTAGTGCGCCTAGTGCAGAACCTTGGATAACTGGTAGGTCATCACCTGGGAAATCGTATTCAGACAGAAGTTCACGAACTTCCATTTCTACTAGCTCTAGTAGCTCTTCATCATCAACCATGTCACATTTGTTCATGAACACGATGATGTATGGGATACCAACCTGACGGCCTAGTAGGATGTGCTCACGAGTTTGTGGCATTGGGCCATCTGTTGCTGCAACAACTAGGATACCGCCGTCCATCTGTGCTGCACCAGTGATCATGTTTTTAACATAGTCAGCGTGTCCAGGACAGTCTACGTGTGCGTAGTGACGGTTTGGAGTGTCGTACTCTACGTGAGAAGTAGAGATTGTGATACCACGCTCACGCTCTTCTGGTGCGTTATCGATAGATGCGAAGTCACGTGCTTTACCGCCGTAAACTTTAGCAAGAGTAGTACAGATAGCTGCAGTTAGAGTTGTTTTACCGTGGTCAACGTGGCCGATAGTACCAACGTTTACGTGCGGTTTCGTACGTTCAAATTTTTCTTTAGACATGAGTTGTCCCTCTAGGTACGGATTTAGGTGGCTTGAATGACCACGCAACCAATAATGGCGAATTTAGTACTCAAAAGGAAAAAGCAAGAGTGCTGGTGCTGATAGGCAGAATCGAACTGCCGACCTCATCCTTACCAAGGATGCGCTCTACCGACTGAGCTATATCAGCACTCAAATTAGAGTGGAGCGGGCAGCGGGAATCGAACCCGCATCATCAGCTTGGAAGGCTGAGGTAATAGCCATTATACGATGCCCGCAACACGTAACTCTGAGAGCTATTTCCTTAAGAATATGGTGGAGGGGGACGGATTCGAACCATCGAAGGCGGAGCCGGCAGATTTACAGTCTGCTCCCTTTGGCCACTCGGGAACCCCTCCAAATTTTTATCCACTTTCCTTTCCTGAAGCGTACTTCAAGAGAAAATGGTGCCGACTACCGGAATCGAACTGGTGACCTACTGATTACAAGTCAGTTGCTCTACCTACTGAGCTAAGTCGGCATAAGTGGAGCGCATTCTAGTGAATGATCTCTTGGCTTGCAATAGCTTTCTTGCAAAAAAGCGCCAAATTTTGTTTAAAGGCAATCATTTGCTGCAAAATCATACAGATCTCGCTTTTTAAACAGCAGTTTTACTATTGTGATTTGCATTCTCGAGTTCATGATGTATTTTGCATCATCTTTTAGGATTCAAATGGACATGGCGAGAAGAGTATGAGCCCATTTATGTCATTCAGTCGCGCGAATTGGTCTGATTTACGCAACTCAGTGCCAATGACGCTGTCTGAAGCTGACTTAAAAGCGCTGCAGGGGATCAATGAGAACCTGACAATGCAGGAAGCCGTTGAGGTGTACCTGCCATTGGCTCGTCTCCTTAACCTCTATGTCCAAGCAAGGCAGAGCCGTAACTCTGTACTGCACAAGTTCCTTAATAATGAGGAGCACGCCCCACCATTTGTGATCGGTATTGCGGGCAGCGTGGCAGTGGGAAAGAGCACCACCGCCCGTGTGCTACGTGCACTGCTTGCACGTTGGGAGAATCATCCGAAAGTGGAGTTAGTCACCACCGACGGTTTTCTCTACCCGAAAAAGGTGCTGGATGAACGCGGTATTATGCACCGCAAAGGCTTTCCTGAGTCGTATGACATGAAACGCCTTGTCCAGTTCGTCTCGGATGTGAAGGCTGGCAAACCCGATCTAACGGTCCCGGTTTATTCACATATCACTTATGACATCACCGATGAGTTGAAAAGCATTGATTGTCCAGATGTATTGATTATTGAAGGTCTCAATGTTTTACAGAGTGGTATGGATTATCCCCATGATCCGCATCGTGTGTTTGTCTCTGACTTTCTCGACTTTTCGATTTATGTCGATGCGCCTTGCGAGATCATTGAGCAGTGGTACATCGAACGCTTTCTTAAGTTCCGCAAAGGTGCGTTCACTGAGCCCGGCTCCTACTTTAGTCACTACACTCAACTCTCTGAGCAGCAAGCCATCGCCAAAGCTCAGCAAATTTGGCGTGATATTAATGGCTTGAATCTTCGCGAAAACATTCTACCGACCAAAGAAAGGGCACAGTTGATCTTACGCAAAGGGGCAAATCACTCGGTCGAAGAAGTGTTGGTGAGGAAATAATAACCGGCTGCTTACTTATCTACTGGACGCAGAGATATCTCGCCGCCGAGGTAACTTTGAACTCCATTCGCCGAGCTGAGCAGCACCCCGCCCTGATTGTCGATGCCAACCACCTCGCCATACACTTCTCGAGCGCCCATCAGCAACTTGACCTGTCGACCGCGAAAGTTATCTAAGCGATTCCAACGCTCAACAAACCCAGGCATACCACACAATTCGTACTCTTTGAGCGCTTGCTGCCAGCTGCGCATCAGTGTCAAAGCCAACTGATTGCGATCTATCGGCGTCGCACTATCAATCTGGTTTAGTGCTGTCCATGGTTGATCGATGCTGTCTTTACTCTCTTGCATCAGAATGTTCAGCCCCATACCGATCACCAGATGTGCCGCCCCACCCGCTTGACCAGACATTTCAACCAAAATGCCTGCCAGTTTCTTATCCTGATAATAGACATCGTTTGGCCACTTGAGTTTGACACCTTGTATACCAAGCGATTCTAAAGCTTCTACCGCGGCAATGCCGACAACTAAGCTCAGCCCCATGGCAGCAGCCATCCCCGCATCCAGTTTCCAATACATGGACATGTAGAGATTGGCACCAAAAGGGGAAAACCACTGTCGACCTCTGCGCCCACGCCCTTGTGACTGATACTCCGCGAGACAGACATGACCCGACTCAAGCTCACCGATACGATTAAGGAGGTACTGATTGGTGGAGTCGATCACCGGAATCAGCTCGACAGAAGCCATGCTTTGCGCTTGTAATCGTGCTTCATCGAGCAGATATAACGGCTGTGCAAGCTGGTAGCCCCGCCCCTGAATACGATAAATGTCCAGCCCCCACTCCTGGATACCGTTGATGTGCTTGGCGATAGCTGCTCGCGACATACCCAATTCTTGCCCGAGCGCTTCACCAGAATGGAAGTCGCCATCCGCCAGCTTACTGAGTAAATGCAGTTTAACGCGGTGTTCTTTTCTCATTGTCTTACCTTTTCTAGTGTGGTTTCTGCATCGCGCCCCATAAAACGGACTTCGTGCTCCAACGAGATTTGATATGTTTCCCAAACTCGATCACACACCAGCCCAGCCAGCGTAATCACATCTTGCGCGCTGCACTCGGCAGCATTAATCAAAACCAGCGCCTGATTGGGATGCACCTGCGCGCCGCCAATCATCATGCCCTTGAGCTGACAATGCTCAATCAACCAGCCCGCAGCCACTTTCACTTTATCGCCCGCGGGATAGGCGACAATGTTCGGAAACTGCTCCTGTAAGCGAGCAAAGTGCTGCGTATCAATGACCGGATTTTTAAAAAAACTGCCTGCATTGCCAAACTGTGCTGGATCTGGCAGCTTTTGCATCCTCACTTGGCAGACTGTGTCATAGATACGCTGAGGCGTCAGCTCATGTGCGGGAATGCTCTGTAGCGGGCCATAACTGTTCACCGCCACCCAATTTTTTTTCAGCTTAAGTCCTAGGCCCACAATCACACAGCGTCCATACCACTGATGTTTAAATATTGAATCTCGGTAGCCGAAGTGGCATTCATCGGCAGTCAATCGGCGTGGTGAATAATCCTCAAGCGATACAATATCGACATAGTCGCAGACATCTTTGAGCTCGACACCATAAGCACCAATATTCTGGATAGGCGCCGAACCTGCGCAGCCGGGGATCAAAGCTAAATTTTCTAATCCGCCGATACCTTGCTCCACGCACCATTTCACCAACTGCGGCCAATCTTCACCGCCAGCAACATGTAAATAGTAGTAGTCGTCATTTTGCGTGAGCGTTTTCCCCATCAAACGATTAATGATCACCACGCCAGCAAAGGGCTGAGTAAATAGCATGTTGCTGCCCTTTCCTAGCACCAACTTGGGTAATTCAGCCAAGGCGGGATTCGAGTAAACGTCAATTAACTCATCCAGAGAACTGACTTCAAGCAGATAATCGCAATACTGCTCAATGGCGAAGGTGTGGTAAGGCTTTAGAGAAGCAGGATGTTGAATTTGCATGAGCTCTTCGTCGTAACTTAAACTGACGCCATTCTACATGACTTCAACTTAAGACGCAGTGACCATGGCACATACAATTCGCATCGAACGGCTAGACCCCATCAAACTTCCTCTGGTGAAAAAGCTCTACAAGTCCTATTACCCCAGCGCAAAAGCCAAAACAGACGAACAAATCATTGTTGCCTATCAAGAGCATCAAATGGTCGGGCTGGTCCGCTTCAAACCGATAGAAGAGTGGTTATTGTTGACTGGTATGCTCGTTATCCCAACACACAGACAGCAGGGAATTGGCCACGCGCTGTTGTCTTATTGCCGGGAAAGCACTCTCAACAGTCACTGTTATTGCTTCGCTTACCCCCATTTACCGCCCTTTTATGCGCAGCATGGTTTTAAGGCGATTGAGCTTGATGCCCTGCCTAACTCTCTGAAACAAAAGTACCTGCGCTACTGTGAAAGTGGTAAGGATCTCATTCCTATGCAATTCATCGACGATTAAATGCAAACAGCCACTGCATTTCTGGTAATGAATTTAAGATGTTTGGTAGAATGGCCAACTCGCAATACTGCACATAACTAAGGTAATACACCCCATATGATGGCTAGCAGGAATCCGTTTGCCCAGCTTCCGGCAGTCGCTGTAAATGCAGACGCTCTGGAAGTTCTTCACTCGGCAAAAGACTTCAGAATCCGTTTATTGGATGAAATCGCTAAAGCGACGTCTCGTATTTATCTGGTTGCGCTCTACTTAGAAGACGATGAAGCAGGAAGAGAAATTCTCACCGCGCTTTATGAAGCCAAGCAACGTAACCCCGGCCTCGATATCAATGTTTGTGTTGACTGGCATAGAGCCCAACGCGGATTGATCGGCGCAGAGAAGTCCGAAGGCAATGCTGCACTCTACAAAGCTTATGCGCAAAAATATCAACATAAGATCCCCGTGTATGGCATCCCAGTTCGAGGACGTGAAGTCTTCGGCGTGCTCCATCTCAAAGGATTCGTGATTGATGATACCGTGATCTACAGCGGTGCCAGCCTTAATAACGTCTATTTGCAATATAGCGAGCGCTATCGTTTTGATCGTTATCATTTGATTCAAAATGAGACATTAGCTGACAGCATGGTTAATTTTGTACAACAACAGATGATCGCACACCCAGCCGTCAACGACCTTTGTTGCAGCAATAAACCCGAAACCAAAGAGATCAAAGCGGCGATACGTCAACTGCGTTCTTCACTGGCTCAAGCTCGCTACCATTTTGACAGGCAAGTGGCCGAAAAAGACCAATTTTACGTCACGCCACTGGTGGGCTTAGGCAAACGCCGCAACCTGCTCAACCAGAATGTCACCAAGCTCATTGAAGCGGCGCAAAACGAAATTTTCATTTGCACCCCTTATTTCAATTTCCCTAAAGAAATTGCGCGAGGGATCAAACGGGCACTCAAACGCGGCGTCAAAGTCACTATTGTGGTGGGTGATAAAACGGCAAACGATTTTTACATCGCGCCAGACAAAGAGTTTAAGACCATCGGCGGCCTGCCCTATTTATACGAAGTTAACCTGCGTAAATTTGCCAAGGCTTTTGAAGCGCAAATCGCCGCGAGAAATCTCTCGATCCGCCTCTGGAAGCATGAAGATAATAGTTTCCATCTCAAAGGCATTTGGGTGGATAAGCGTTATATGCTACTAACTGGTAATAACTTAAATCCACGCGCCTGGGCTCTAGACCTAGAAAACGGCCTCCTGATTCGTGATGATTACGCACAGTTAACGAACAAATTTGAAGCTGAAATAGAAAATATTTTGCAGTACACCCAGCTTGTCTGCACATACAAACAGTTAGAGAAGGTCGAAGATTATCCACTGATGGTCCAGAAGCTCGTGCGTAAGATCACTCGTATCAAAGCCGATGGCGTATTAAAGAGAATTCTTTAATAATAATTTTCCTACTGCCCTTATGGCCTTAGTATTATTAAGGCCATTGTTCATCTTTAGACAATAGCCTTGCTCCTAGAATTTAGGCTATTACTGGCACTATACCTATCGGAAGAATCTTTCCTATCCGCAATCCTGACACGTCAAAACGATTAAAAAATTCAAAATCGAAACGATCCCTAGCCAAATGATCCTTGAAGCTGTTGATGTCTGTTTTCAAGACGAAGCCAGATTCGGTCAGCAGAACACAACGACTCGCCTCTGGGCTGAACGAGGAACTCGCCCAAGAGCCGTGAAGCAACAACAATTTGAATATGCGTATCTGCTGTCCCGCGAGAAGGATTGGCGAAGCGATGGTCGTTCCTTGGGTTAATAAAGAGATCATGACCGAGCATTTAAAGCAAATATCGGCAGTCACAGAGAAAGGACGTCATGCCGTCATCATTATGGATGGGGCGAGTTGGCATACCAATGACATTGCAGAACCGTTTAGCAATGTCAGTATCATCAAGCGCCCGCCCTATTTACCAGAGCTAAACCCGATAGACCAAGTGTGGAGTTGGCTCAGACAACACTCTCTTGCCAATCAGAGTTTTACCGATTATGAGGATATCGTGGAGAAAGTGTGCAAGGCTTGGAATCGATTTTTGGAATGCGCTGATAGGGTGAAAACCATGTGTAATACCAATCTAAGTAAAAATATGATCTAATTGATGTCATTCAACGATAAAACTTATTCGCTATGGACAGTCTCAATAATATCGACTTTAAAAAGCTCGCAAGCCAGCAGAAATCTATTCAGATGAAAATGAGACTGCTGGCCCTCGCTCATTTCAAAGATGGACACTCTCGCACCCAAATCGCCAAGTTTCTTATGGTGAGCCGAACCAGTGTTAATAAGTGGGTTCACACTTTTCTTGAAGAAGGATTAGAAGGGCTGAAGGAAAAGCCAAGAACGGGACGACCACCCTTCTTAACTTCTGAGCAAAGAGAGCAATTGAGCCAATACATAAAAGATAAAGCCAATGATACACAAGGCGGACGACTGACTGGGGCCGACATCCACGCTTATATCGTGAAAGAATTTGGCCAGCACTACCACCCTGATTCTATCTATTACCTGCTCGACCACATGGGCTTTTCATGGATAACTTCCCGCTCAAAACACCCCAAGCAATCTCAAGAAGTCCAAGACGATTTTAAAAAAATTCAAAATTGAAACGATCCTGAAGATCCCAGGATATATCGCTCTAGAGCATGTGGATGTCTGGTTTCAAGATGAAGCCAGATTTGGGCAACAAAACACGACAACACGGTTATGGGCAGAGAAAGGAACACGCCCCAGAGCCGTGAAGCAACAACAATTTGAATATGCGTATCTGTTTGGCTCTGTCTGTCCCGCGAGAGGGATTGGCGAAGCGATGGTCGTTCCTTGGGTGAATAAAGAGATCATGATCGAGCATTTAAAGCAAATATCGGCAATCACTGAAAAAGGGCGTCATGCCGTCATCATTATGGATGGGGCGAGTTGGCATACCAATGACATTGCAGAACCGTTTAGCAATGTCAGTATCATCAAGCTCCCGCCCTATTCACCAGAGCTCAACCCGATAGAACAAGTGTGGAGCTGGCTCAGACAACACTATCTTGCCAATCAGAGTTTTACCGATTATGAGGATATCGTGGAGAAAGTGTGCAAGGCTTGGAATCGATTCTTGGACAGTACAGATAGGGTTAGCAAAATGTGCATAAGAGAGTGGATTGACCTGACCAGTTAATTTTCCAGATTGGTATAAATGAGATTGGATTGAGCTGACCCGTTAATTTTCCAGATTGGATTCATTCGCCGATAGACGAACAAAAACGGTAAAGACGAAAAAGCCCCGCTGTTTCCAGCGAGGCTTATTAATAAGTGGCGGAGCGGACGGGACTCGAACCCGCGACCCCCGGCGTGACAGGCCGGTATTCTAACCGACTGAACTACCGCTCCGCATCAGTTAGACTGTAAGTCTGGTATCAGGCAATGCCTAACACGATATTTAAAGCCTGGCGATGTTCTACTCTCACATGGGGAAACCCCACACTACCATCGGCGCTGTTTCGTTTCACTTCTGAGTTCGGGATGGAGTCAGGTGGGTCCAAAACGCTATGGTCGCCAAGCAAATTCTTTCTCTCTATTTCTAGAGAATAATCTGGAAAGCTGTTTACGTTCTTTTTAACACATTCAAGTTTTTGTTCTTGCTTTGAGTCCATCAAAACCCTTTGGGTGTTGTATGGTTAAGCCTCACGGGCAATTAGTACAGGTTAGCTCAACACCTCACAGCGCTTACACACCCTGCCTATCAACGTTCTAGTCTCGAACAACCCTTTAGGACAGTTAAACTGTCAGGGAAGACTCATCTCAGGGCTCGCTTCCCGCTTAGATGCTTTCAGCGGTTATCGATTCCGAACTTAGCTACCGGGCAATGCGTCTGGCGACACAACCCGAACACCAGAGGTTCGTCCACTCCGGTCCTCTCGTACTAGGAGCAGCCCCCTTCAATCTTCCAACGCCCACGGCAGATAGGGACCGAACTGTCTCACGACGTTCTAAACCCAGCTCGCGTACCACTTTAAATGGCGAACAGCCATACCCTTGGGACCGACTTCAGCCCCAGGATGTGATGAGCCGACATCGAGGTGCCAAACACCGCCGTCGATATGAACTCTTGGGCGGTATCAGCCTGTTATCCCCGGAGTACCTTTTATCCGTTGAGCGATGGCCCTTCCATTCAGAACCACCGGATCACTATGACCTGCTTTCGCACCTGCTCGAACCGTCATTCTCGCAGTTAAGCGGGCTTATGCCATTGCACTAACCTCACGATGTCCAACCGTGATTAGCCCACCTTCGTGCTCCTCCGTTACTCTTTGGGAGGAGACCGCCCCAGTCAAACTACCCACCAGGCACTGTCCGCGACCCCGATGAGGGGCCAACGTTAGAACATCAAACATACAAGGGTGGTATTTCAAGGACGGCTCCAACGCAACTGGCGTCACGTCTTCAAAGCCTCCCACCTATCCTACACATGTAGGTTCAATGTTCAGTGCCAAGCTGTAGTAAAGGTTCACGGGGTCTTTCCGTCTAGCCGCGGGTACACTGCATCTTCACAGCGATTTCAATTTCACTGAGTCTCGGGTGGAGACAGCGTGGCCATCATTACGCCATTCGTGCAGGTCGGAACTTACCCGACAAGGAATTTCGCTACCTTAGGACCGTTATAGTTACGGCCGCCGTTTACCGGGGCTTCGATCAAGAGCTTCGCTTACGCTAACCCCATCAATTAACCTTCCGGCACCGGGCAGGCGTCACACCGTATACGTCATCTTGCGATTTTGCACAGTGCTGTGTTTTTAATAAACAGTTGCAGCCACCTGGTATCTGCGACTCTCGTCAGCTCCATCCGCGAGGGACTTCACCATCAAGAGCGTACCTTCTCCCGAAGTTACGGTACCATTTTGCCTAGTTCCTTCACCCGAGTTCTCTCAAGCGCCTTGGTATTCTCTACCCGACCACCTGTGTCGGTTTGGGGTACGATTCCATCAAATCTGAAGCTTAGAGGCTTTTCCTGGAAGCATGGCATCAATGACTTCACTACCGTAGTAGCTCGACGTCGTGTCTCAGCCTATCGAGTGTCCGGATTTACCTAAACACTCAGCCTACGCACTTGAACCTGGACAACCGTCGCCAGGCCCACCTAGCCTTCTCCGTCCCCCCATCGCAATTTGATCGAGTACGGGAATATTAACCCGTTTCCCATCGACTACGCCTTTCGGCCTCGCCTTAGGGGTCGACTCACCCTGCCCCGATTAACGTTGGACAGGAACCCTTGGTCTTCCGGCGGGGAGGTTTTTCACCCCCCTTGTCGTTACTCATGTCAGCATTCGCACTTCTGATACCTCCAGCATGCTTTACAACACACCTTCAACGGCTTACAGAACGCTCCCCTACCCAATGTTCCAAGAACATTGCCGCAGCTTCGGTTTACAACTTAGCCCCGTTACATCTTCCGCGCAGGCCGACTCGACTAGTGAGCTATTACGCTTTCTTTAAATGATGGCTGCTTCTAAGCCAACATCCTAGCTGTCTAAGCCTTCCCACATCGTTTCCCACTTAGCTGTAATTTGGGACCTTAGCTGGCGGTCTGGGTTGTTTCCCTCTCCACGACGGACGTTAGCACCCGCCGTGTGTCTCCCGGATAGTACTTACTGGTATTCGGAGTTTGCAAAGGGTTGGTAAGTCGGGATGACCCCCTAGCCTTAACAGTGCTCTACCCCCAGTAGTATTCGTCCGAGGCGCTACCTAAATAGCTTTCGGGGAGAACCAGCTATCTCCGAGTTTGATTGGCCTTTCACCCCTAGCCACAAGTCATCCGCTAATTTTTCAACATTAGTCGGTTCGGTCCTCCAGTTGATGTTACTCAACCTTCAACCTGCCCATGGCTAGATCACTCGGTTTCGGGTCTAATGCTAGCAACTATACGCCCAGTTAAGACTCGGTTTCCCTACGGCTCCCCTATACGGTTAACCTTGCTACTAACATTAAGTCGCTGACCCATTATACAAAAGGTACGCAGTCACAGGACAAAGCCTGCTCCTACTGCTTGTACGTACACGGTTTCAGGTTCTATTTCACTCCCCTCACAGGGGTTCTTTTCGCCTTTCCCTCACGGTACTGGTTCACTATCGGTCAGTCAGGAGTATTTAGCCTTGAAGGATGGTCCCCCCATATTCAGACAGGATAACACGTGTCCCGCCCTACTCGATTTCACTGAACATGCGCCTATGACTACGGGACTATCACCCGGTATCGTTGGCCTTTCCAGACCATTCGTCTAACGCATGTAAAGCTTAAGGGCTAATCCAATTTCGCTCGCCGCTACTTTCGGAATCTCGGTTGATTTCTTTTCCTCGGGGTACTTAGATGTTTCAGTTCTCCCGGTTCGCTTCGCTGCACTATGTATTCATGCAGCGATACTTACTTATGTAAGTGGGTTTCCCCATTCGGAAATCGGTGACTCAAGTGGCTCTTACTGCCTCATCACCGCTTATCGCAAGTTAGTACGTCCTTCATCGCCTCTGACTGCCAAGGCATCCACCGTGTACGCTTAGTCACTTAACCATACAACCCCAAAGGGTCTTCTGTTTAAACAACCAAAGTTCGCTATCTCATTATTTGAATGAGCGAGATAGCATTGATTTGCCGGACTCAATTTTGAATTGTCACTATAAGTGACATTCCCAAGAACACTTGAATGTGTTTTGTTGGTGTTTGTCATCAAGACAAACATTGAGAACTTTACAAGTAATTTATCCATGAAGATAAATTACTTTGTCAGCTTTCCAAATTGTTAAAGAGCAATGTCGTTTCTCGATGAGAAACCACTTTTTAAAGACTTTCAGCGTCGAAAAAGGAACCATCCACATCAAGAGGAGGTTTGATTAAACAACACAAAAATACTTAAAGAGTGGTGGGCGATACCGGGTTCGAACCAGTGACCCCCTGCTTGTAAGGCAGGTGCTCTCCCAACTGAGCTAATCGCCCATTTATTCAAGAATGGTGGAGCTAAGCAGGATCGAACTGCTGACCTCCTGCGTGCAAGGCAGGCGCTCTCCCAGCTGAGCTATAGCCCCATTTCTTGATTTTAATTCCCAATGGAAGGAATGGTGGGTCGTGCAGGATTCGAACCTGCGACCAATTGATTAAAAGTCAACTGCTCTACCGACTGAGCTAACGACCCGTGGTATCCCGTAGGGGAGTCGAACCCCTGTTACCGCCGTGAAAGGGCGGTGTCCTAGGCCTCTAGACGAACGGGACACTAAGATACTCTAAACTGTCTAAACCATATCAATCTGTGTGAACACTCATCGCAACAATCATCGTATAAGGAGGTGATCCAGCGCCAGGTTCCCCTAGCGCTACCTTGTTACGACTTCACCCCAGTCATGAACCACAAAGTGGTGAGCGTCCTCCCCGAAAGGTTAAACTACCCACTTCTTTTGCAGCCCACTCCCATGGTGTGACGGGCGGTGTGTACAAGGCCCGGGAACGTATTCACCGTGGCATTCTGATCCACGATTACTAGCGATTCCGACTTCATGGAGTCGAGTTGCAGACTCCAATCCGGACTACGACGCACTTTTTGGGATTCGCTCACTTTCGCAAGTTGGCCGCCCTCTGTATACGCCATTGTAGCACGTGTGTAGCCCTACTCGTAAGGGCCATGATGACTTGACGTCGTCCCCACCTTCCTCCGGTTTATCACCGGCAGTCTCCCTGGAGTTCCCGACATGACTCGCTGGCAAACAAGGATAAGGGTTGCGCTCGTTGCGGGACTTAACCCAACATTTCACAACACGAGCTGACGACAGCCATGCAGCACCTGTCTCAGAGCTCCCGAAGGCACACCTGCGTCTCCGCTGGCTTCTCTGGATGTCAAGAGTAGGTAAGGTTCTTCGCGTTGCATCGAATTAAACCACATGCTCCACCGCTTGTGCGGGCCCCCGTCAATTCATTTGAGTTTTAATCTTGCGACCGTACTCCCCAGGCGGTCTACTTAACGCGTTAGCTCCGAAAGCCACGGCTCAAGGCCACAACCTCCAAGTAGACATCGTTTACGGCGTGGACTACCAGGGTATCTAATCCTGTTTGCTCCCCACGCTTTCGCATCTGAGTGTCAGTATCTGTCCAGGGGGCCGCCTTCGCCACCGGTATTCCTTCAGATCTCTACGCATTTCACCGCTACACCTGAAATTCTACCCCCCTCTACAGTACTCTAGTTTGCCAGTTTCAAATGCAATTCCCAGGTTGAGCCCGGGGCTTTCACATCTGACTTAACAAACCACCTGCATGCGCTTTACGCCCAGTAATTCCGATTAACGCTCGCACCCTCCGTATTACCGCGGCTGCTGGCACGGAGTTAGCCGGTGCTTCTTCTGTTGCTAACGTCAAATGATGCTGCTATTCACAACACCACCTTCCTCACAACTGAAAGTGCTTTACAACCCGAAGGCCTTCTTCACACACGCGGCATGGCTGCATCAGGCTTGCGCCCATTGTGCAATATTCCCCACTGCTGCCTCCCGTAGGAGTCTGGACCGTGTCTCAGTTCCAGTGTGGCTGATCATCCTCTCAGACCAGCTAGGGATCGTCGCCTTGGTGAGCCCTTACCTCACCAACTAGCTAATCCCACCTGGGCATATCCTGACGCGAGAGGCCCGAAGGTCCCCCTCTTTGGCCCGTAGGCATCATGCGGTATTAGCCATCGTTTCCAATGGTTATCCCCCACATCAGGGCAATTTCCCAGGCATTACTCACCCGTCCGCCGCTCGCCACCCGAGAAACAAGTTTCTCTGTGCTGCCGCTCGACTTGCATGTGTTAGGCCTGCCGCCAGCGTTCAATCTGAGCCATGATCAAACTCTTCAATTAAAAGTTTTTTGAAGCTTGCGCTTCGGCTCAATGAATACTGAATAAATTGACTGTGCTCGATACCGAAGTATCAAATTGGTCACTCAGTTCATTGATAAATCTTTTGCGATTATCATCAACGAGTGCCCACACAGATTGATACGGTTTATATTGGTTAAAGAGCTTGGCTTTCAGTGCCTTAGCACTTAAGCGAGGAGCGTATAATACGCTTTTCACTTTGAAAGTCATAAAACTCTAAGTTTTTTAAAGCTTTATGGTGACTTGCTTACGATGTAAGTAAGCAAGCGCAATTTAAAGCCTGGCGATGTTCTACTCTCACATGGGGAAACCCACACTACCATCGACGCTGTTTCGTTTCACTTCTGAGTTCGGGATGGAGTCAGGTGGGTCCAAAACGCTATGGTCGCCAAGCAAATTCTTTCTCTCTATTTCTAGAGAATAATCTGG